>JBAYMI010000090.1:0-8062 GCA_041663625.1 Methanoregula sp. | reverse complement strand
GATGTGGACACCGTCATGTACCTCTTCGCCGGTATCCTCAACACGGACACCTGGTGGGGCATCCGGAGCGACACGTTCATCACCCACGAAGAAATAAAAAATCTCGGCATCGACGAATATATCGGTATCGGGGACAAGGACCGGGCCGTGCATATTGCCCGCGGGGATATGCTGCGGGAGGGAATGCGGCTGACCAACATCACCAAGCATCTCTGCGAGCGGTTCGCGGTCCGTGAAAATGTCCTGCCCATGACCGACACCGAAGTCACCACGCAGGTGAAGACGGATATCGGCTACATTGATTTCCAGGAGTACTGGGTCAGGGCCCGGGGAAAGATCGAGATCGGGGGGGTTGTGCGGAGCTTCAACGAGCCCCCGGTAGCAACGCCTGAGGCACTGGAAGCTATCGAGGCGAGCGACGCGATCGTGATCGGCCCTTCGAACCCGATCACGAGCATCCTGCCCATTCTTTCCTGCGACGGGATGAAGGAGGCATTACAGGATAAGATCGTGATCGCGGTCAGCCCGTTCATCGGTGACGCTCCGGTCAGCGGCCCGGCAGCAGCTCTCATGAAAGCGGCGGATTATGAGCCGAACTCGATAGGGACCTTCAACTGCTATGGCGGGCTGGTAGATGTCTTTGTGCAGGACATCCGCGACCCGGTGGAGGTGAGCCACTCGGTGCGGCTTGATACCCTGATGGTAGACGAGGGGAAGAGCATCGCCCTTGCAAAGGAGATCCTCGGGCTGATCGGGACCTGCCGCTGACCCCGCCACCCGGTTGCAAATCTATATATCGCTCCGGAATGACGGTTATCGTGAGAGGGAGAATCGCGCAATGATCCGTAAAATAATTATAGTGCCATTGATTTTTTTTATTTTTCTGGCGGGCTGTGTTAATGAACAACCCGCGGAAAAAGGAACCATCCAGTTCACATCTTCCCCCACCGGTGCCCAGATCTATCTTGACTCCCAGTTCCGGGGAACAACGCCCAGTACCCTGACCGGTATCGAGCCCGGGAACCATACCGTGGAATTCCGGTACACCAACTACCAGAGCTGGTCCAACGTCATGGTTGTCTCGTCCGGTAACAATAACGTATTTGTCGCATTGTCGCCGCAGGCCGCCGCAGGCACAACGGATACCGGCAGTTCAGCGGTGGACGCGGCTGTTGTCCAGACGCTATCCCCGGTCACGGTCACCCTGCAACTGGACCGGGAGCAGATGATCATCGGGGACTCGATCCTCTTCTCCGGGACGGCAGAAGGATGTAAGAACGTACTGCTGACCCTGTACGGGCCGGGAGCATATGCGAACGGGGTGTCCCTTGCCCAGCCGGATGTGGGCATTCATGGTTCCTGGAGTTATACGTGGAACCCGGGTACAAAACTCCAGTCGGGGACATACGTGATCAGTGCAACCGATCCGGAAAAGAAAATAACCGTTAAGAAAGAATTCTCCGTTATTGGCGGAGGTGAGGTCACCGTAGTCTCCAGCAGTTATTCCGCTGCCAGGGGGAACGTCCTCCAGTTCTCCGGCCTCTGTACCACCGGGGCCTCAAATGTCCAGCTCGTATTATACGGACCGGGCCAGTATGCCGGTGGTGTTGGACTGGGCACATTCTCCGTTCAGGCAAACAATAACTGGAACTTTGCCTATACCCTGGACAATACGATGCCTACCGGAACCTATACCCTCTATGCCTATGATTTTCCGAAAACCACTTCGGGCACTACCCAGTTCTCCGTGGGTTACGCATCATAATACCTTTTTATTCCCCCGTTTTTTGTAAAATATCGGGCAGAAATGCCGGAATTTCGGTAATTTCGTATCCGATACCTATTTGAATGATTTTATTCTAATATTCGTTCGGAGAAGTCATATGAGTATTGTGAATAAGTTCCTCGACATGTTCAAGTCAGGGAAAGAGGAGGGGGATGCGGCGCGTGTCCAGGCACAGAAGGAGCGCTACGATAACCTCCTCCGGGCCCTTACCGAGGGGGATCTCGATGCCCGCTGGGCTGCCGTCAGGTCTGTTGGCGATCTCGGCGAACCGTTCATCGAGCCGCTGATCCGGGGGCTCAAGGATGAATACTGGATCATCCGGCGGGGATCTGCAGACACGCTCGGCAAGATAGGGGCGCCGGCGGTTCAGCCCCTGATCGGGGCACTTGACGATCCGGGCGATGATGTCCGGCAGGAAACGATCCGGGCACTCCAGTTAATCGGTGAGCCATCGGTTGGCTCCCTTATCCAGGCCACCAAGCACGCCCACCCGATGATCCGGAGGGGTGCCGTCCAGGCACTCGGCCTGATGGGTGAAACCCAGGCGATTCCGACCATTTCCGAGGCTCTGAAAGACGCGGATGCCGGTGTACGGCACGAGGCCGCGGTTGCCTTCGGGCATATCGGGGATGCACGGGGTGTCGCCCCCCTCATTGAATGCCTCAGTGACTCGCAGGAGAAGGTCCGGATGTCCGCGATGGCAACCCTCTGCTCCCTTGGGGCGCCCGCCATCGAACCGCTGATCCGGTCGCTGATCGACAGGAACGATGATGTCGGCCGCAGGGCATCGCTCGCGCTCGTCACGATCGGCGAACCGGCCATTGATTCCCTGATTGCCGCACTCAGCGACCAGAACCCGGGTATCCGGCGCGGTGCGATCGATGCGCTCGGGCAGATCGGGAATACCCGGGCCATCCCGAAGATCATCGAGTGTCTCGGCGATCCAGAGCGGTCGGTGCGGATCGAAACGGTCAAGTCGCTTGCAGCTCTTGGCGTTCCCGCCATCGCCCCACTCATGCAGGTCTTCCGGGAAGGTGACAGCCGGACCCGCGCCGGCGCCATGGAAGCCCTCTGGATGCTCGGCCAGCCGGCAACGACCCCGCTCATCATGGTCTTAAAGGACGACCAGAGCGATGTCCGGAAGCGGGCAGCTCTCCTGCTCGGCGAGATCGGTGACCAGAAAGCAATCGATCACCTGACCGGTCTCCTCTCGGACGACAATGTCATGGTCCGGAAAGAGGCGTTCGAAGCCCTTGAGATGATCAAGAAGCGGACAGCGGCATAACCCCCGGTTCAATATTTTTTTGTCAGCAGGAAATCATCCTGCTGCACCATACCAGTCTTTTTTTACAGGTGCAGTATCCCTGATGGACTGCATGCCCGATTCCCTCTCTCAATAAAAGATGCGGGGGACAATCCACGGTTGAGATCCAACAAGGAACTGACAGGTCCATGACTGCTATAAAAGGAATGACGGGGAATGCCCGTGACAGATTACTCCAGTTCCCCTAAGTCATTCCAGTGATCGTACTCGTGCTTCCAGAGATCCTTGTTGAACGAGATCATCCGCTTGAAATACTCTTTGCGCTCCTTCAGGATCGCTTCCTGCACCGGGTCGGACCACTTCGTTTTGATTGCTTCGGCCAGTACCTTGCCGAGCGCCTTTGCTTCCTTTTCAGCGCCGACAATTGCATGCGGGTCAGCCCCGACATGCACGCCGACCCTGCCGACCGTTATCGCCCCGTAATTCGAGAGGGCCATGTTCATGTAATCCGCCACCTCGTCAGCATAAGAACCGCCGGCCGTACAGACCGCACAGCCGTACTTGCCGTTGAATGCCTGGCAGTGGACAACATCCGCCATCCGGTCGAGCATGGTCTTGAGCTGGCCCGAGACCTGGTTGATGTAATTCGGTGAGCCAAGGACAATCCCGTCCGCGTCCAGCATCTTCTCCAGTAATGCCGGGAAGTCGTCGTCATGGATGCACTCGCCCGTTGCATAACAGGTGCCGCAGGCTGTGCAGTACTTGATCTCAAGCCCGCAGATGTCCACGAACGTGATGTCTGCCCCGGCCTGCCGGGCGCCTTCGAGCACGCCCATCACAAGGCGGCGGGTCTGGCTCTTCTCGCCCCTCGGGCTTGCGTTGATACCAATGATCTTCATGATAACCACTACTGTAAAGATACCTGCCGGGCGGGATAAATATGCGCTGTGCCGGAGGATACAGGGTATCCCCGGAGATACCGGGTAAAACCATATACGCCGGTATTTCCTTCTCCTTATGAGAGATATCATGCTCATCCGCGACATTGCTGATTCCCCCCACGAACGCGTCATCGATCGGTCCATCCTCTGCGAACTTCTCCATCCCGACAATGTGCCCGAAGCAGCCGGGCTCCCGTGCAGTATTGCCCATGCCATCGTCCCTTCCGGTGAGGCGACCATTCTCCACAGGCTTGCGCGCTCCACGGAACTCTACTACATTCTCAGTGGCACCGGCGAGGTGCATATCGATGGCGAGTCGGCACTTGTCCACCCGGGCCAAATCGTCTCTATCCCCCCGGGTGCCCGGCAGTTCATCCGGAATACCGGTACGGGCGATCTCGTCTTCCTCTGCATCGTTGCCCCGAAATGGCAGGCCGGCGATGAAGAGCTCATTGAGTGATCTGCCTTTTACGGAGCTTGTTTTTTATAGCGGGAGTTCTATTCTTCCTGTATGGAGAAATCTGGCGAGGTGCCACGGCACCGGACCCGGGTCATCTTCTTTCTGATCCTCTCGGCTGCCGTGCTCTGGGCGGTATTCCTCCTCCAGCGGGGGGAGATGCTCCAGTTCACCTTCATGTTTGCATCCCTTGCAGCGATAAACCCGCTCGTGGCGTTCATCGATATCAAAGATCCCGGGAAAAACCGGGCCCTCTTCCTCTTCTACATCCTGATCCTCGTTGCCCTTCTCTGGGCGGCGTTCCTCCTCATCCTTGGCATCCACCTCTGGGTCAGTCTCTTCATATTCATCATCGCCATCGGGATTCCCTTGATCCTCCGCGTGATGGATGACCGGGCTGCACCTGCAGTTTCTTAAAATGCATTACCTTACGGATAGGTGCAGGGAAATGAAGCGGCGTGTAAGGCACATGTCCGGAAACGCACATACTTCTGGCGTTCCGTGGCGGAACCGGCGGAAAAAACAGAGGCTGGGAGGTCAGTCCCAGAAATTCTTCACATACTGTTTGCACTTCTCCATCCTGGGCGTGAAGAGCCTGAGCCCGAGCGGAACGAGGATGAGGCAGACTGCCGCATTGCCGATGAACCACGCCGTGAAGACGGTTGTCATCACCACGGGTTCGGCGAGCGAGAGGGTCCAGGTGGCCCAGGCGGCACCGGCAAGGTTGTTGATGATCACCCCGAACAGGATCACGTAGGTATAGTCGCGCGGGTTCTTCATTGATAAATCCACGCCGAAACTGCGAACTGCGGCAAACGGGATGAGCACCTGGATTAGGCCGGCCATTGCCCAGAGCATGGCAATCAGCGGGTGCTGGCTGAGTATCTCCGAGACCATCAGCCCGGAACCGACAAGGGTCCCGACATAAGCAGCAATCGCGCCATATCCGCCGAACCAGAGGGTGAAGAGGACATTGAACGCAACGGCAAAATACAGCCACGATACCATGCCGTTTCCCACGGTCGGGGTTACCGCGATCGATAACCAGGCAAGGAGGGTATCAATGATGATCAGGATGAATGTAAGTATGACAAACGAATAGGTTGGCTCATGGACATTTTTCATGCATTCACCTTTATTCCTTATTGTTCGCCTCTATAAATAGCATTTATTGATCCTGGACGGGAAGTACGGATCGGTAACATCGCCCCGCACACGACCAGCCGGGTTTTCCGTCGCGGATGGAGCTTTTATCGTATCCGGGGGCAGATATATCCGGAAATGGATCTGCCGTTTATTTTCATCGACATGGTACTGCATATCGATAAGTACCTCCCAGGTGTCATCGCCAGCTACGGATTCTGGACCTACCTGATCCTGTTTGCAATTATCTTCTGCGAGACGGGGCTTGTTGTCCTGCCCTATCTTCCAGGTGACTCGCTGCTCTTTGTGGCCGGCACACTGGCCGGGGCGGGATACCTCAATATCGAGATCCTTCTCATAACCCTCTTTGCCGCTGCGGTGCTCGGGGATACCGTCAACTACTGGATCGGGCACACCACCGGCCTGAAAGTCCTTGAGAAGAAGTACAGTTTCGTCAAGACGGAGCACCTCGACCGGACCCGGGAATACTTCGACAAGTATGGCGGCATCACTATCGTGATCGCGCGGTTCATCCCCTTTATCCGGACCTTCGCGCCATTCCTTGCCGGCGTCGGTAAGATGAGCTACCGCTGGTTCCTCACCTACAATGTGATCGGCGCATTCCTCTGGGTCTGTGCGTTCACGCTCGCCGGGTTCTTCTTTGGCAGTCTTCCCATTGTCAAGGAGAATTTCAGCCTGATCGTCTACGCGATCATCGGTGTCTCCATGCTGGCCGTGGCATCGATCGTACTCAACGTGATCCGGCATCCCGGCATGCAGAAAAGTTCCGCGGATTCCGAAAAGAAGAACTGATCCCGGCGGGTCACTTTTTTAAAATTTTTTTCAGAACAGTTTCAGGATATTTTTCGGGGGATCCGGCGCACATCCGTGTATGTCCGTATACGTCCCTTCGTGTGGCATCCGGGCCTGATGGATTATTCGCTCCTTGTCTCCCGCTGCCCTGCCAACAGGATTGCGGTGCAGTTTTCCCCGAACGGGAAACAACCGGGTGAAGTAAACGGTACAAAAAAGGAATGTGCCCGTGTTCCGGTTATGCCGGCTGGGCGTTCATGCTGGAGGGGATCAGTTTGCTGATCACGAACTCCGGGATCTGCTGCGATGTCTTTACGCTCATATCGAAGTTCGCAGTGCTGCCGGTGGATCCAAGGTAGGTGAGCGTGATCTGGAAATCGGATTCGAGGGCCGGGATGCCTGCTACGGTCACGATCGCATGACGGGGACTGATAATGCGCTGCTGGCCTACGACCATTTTCTCCTTTGTCCCGTCCACATCGCAGAACAGTTCATCGTTGTAGGAGGCAACGAGGATATGGCTGTTCCCGATGGTGACTGGGACGCCGTCGGGAAGGGTGACCCGGTAGTTTGTGGTATAGGGGAATTCGGAATCTGCCTGGCTTTCCATGACGGCAACGGACAGGGTGAAGATCGCGAGCGTGCCAATGACCAGCACCAGCACAATGATGCCGACAAGCGCTTTGGTACCGGTGCTCCAGCCGGCCTTTCCCTCCGTTGTGGAGGATTTTGTAGTATCTGCCATAGTTCTTCCAATAAAGAGGGGTTTATGGACATTATATGGGTTGTGGATTTGGTGTGCCGGGTGGCCGGCAGATCCCGTCTCATAATGGGGAAAAGCCATTATCCCTCACGGCCCATTGTTATAGGATTCTGATGCGCGTACCCATACAATCGGTGACACCGGATTGCGGCCATGCAGAGATCGCAGGCTGGGTCCACGAGGTCAGGGACCTCGGCGGCCTTGCATTCATGCTGATCCGCGACCGGACCGGTATCATCCAGGTGACCATTCCCAAAAAGAAAGTCTCAGAACAGGTTCTTGCCGCTTTAAAGGCGGTCTCCCGCGAATCGGTGGTCCGGGTCATCGGCCCGGTCAAGGCGATAGACAAGGCCCCCGGTGGACGCGAGCTCGTGCCTGAGTCCATCGAGATCATCAGCCTTGCCGAGACTCCGCTCCCGCTCGATGTTTCCGAGAAAGTGCCCGCTGAGCTGGACACCCGGCTCGACGCACGGTTCCTCGATGTCCGGCGCCCCCGCGTTGCTGCGGTCTTCGAGATCCGGAGCGCGGTGAGCTTTGCGATCGATCAGTACTTCCACACTGCCGGTTTCACCGCCATCACCACCCCCAAGATCGTGGCCGCCGCAACCGAAGGCGGCACCGAGCTCTTCCCCATCGCCTACTTCGACAAGGAAGCGTTCCTCAACCAGAGCCCGCAGCTCTACAAGCAGATGATGATGGCCGCCGGCTGCGAAAAGGTGTACGAGATCGGACCGATCTTCCGGGCCGAGGAGCACGCCACAACCAAGCACCTCAACGAGGCAACCTCCATCGATATCGAGGTCTCGTTTGCCGACCACCTCGAGGTCATGCGCATTCTCGAAGATCTCATCAGGAAGACCTACGAGTACGTGGACAAGACATGCAGTGCCCAGAT
>JBAYMI010000089.1:0-8116 GCA_041663625.1 Methanoregula sp. | reverse complement strand
TCCTGGAAATGACGTGGTATTACACGTACGGGACCGGAGATGAACGGGGTAAAGCAACAGTGTATCGTTACGAGGTTCACCCCACCTACAACTGGACGACCCCCTCATGGAACAGCGCCCGCGATCAAGCGGCGGCATCGGAACCCCTCGCGCTCCAGCGTGGATACACCATCGAGACGCCGCAGGAAGAAAACACGTTCCTGTTCGTGTACGTCCAGGTCGAAAATACCGGTAAAAATGCCGTGTATGCTCCGTCCGCAAAACAGTTTGTTGTATCCAGTGAGGGGAAGATGTACAACTATTCATCCCTCCACGGTTCGGATGTCATTGTTGACAAAATTACCGGGACACAATACGATTACCAGGTTGGCCGGGGAGGAACCGTCGGGTATATCCAGCCCGGCGAAAGTAACAAGGCAGACGGGTATCTCATCTTTGAAATACCAGCACAGTTCTCTCCCAACACAACATATGTCGTGAGTAACCTCGATTACCAGAACCAGGCAGTCTGGAAACTTGGCTGAACGGGAATGTTCCCGTTCTCCAGCCTTTTTTTATGTGCCTTCACCCTGAGAGAATCTGAAGGGAGCTTTTTTTCAGGTACACCATTTTCTTTAATGATATGTCCGTGAGCAAGGACAAAACCGTTGTCGCTGATGATCTCAATCTCAATTTCCCTGATCGTGGACAGCGTGGATCTCGGAGTTTTGATCTGCTTTTTGCAATGACCGGAGGGATATATACCCAGACCCGTTCCATGGTGGCCTGCCCTGGTAAGGAAATACAAGATCTTACCAGGGAATGGAGTCTAATGAAATGAAAGATCCGAGAGCCAGAAAAACAGTAACCGTTACCCAGGCCATGAATGATGGCCGGTTCTTTATTGCTCATCCCGGTCCGGATGATGGAACAACCCCTGACTACAAGCCAGGGTATACGGATTCACCGGTTGTTCCCCACGACCGGAAAAGCGAGGTCGACACATCGATCCTCCAGGTAAAACTTACCTGCCCCCAATGCGGGAAGTCCACCATTCATACAGAGTTTCCTGATCATTATGAAGCATGGGTCAAATGCTCGTCATGTGGCTTTTTCATGGGGATGAGCAACGAAGAGTGGCATCGTATGGAGAACAGTCCCAATCTGAATGGAAAGATTAAAAAAATGGCAATCAGGAAAGGCACCGTGAAAGTTCAGACATGAAATATTCACGGACATACGATTTTTCCCATTCCGCCCGGGTCTCTGTCCTGTGGACGACAGAAGACTGAATACGGTTTTTACGACATCAGGCGCTACGATTAAAACAGGGTCTGAATTACCAGTTGCGCCAAAAAAAGGTTAGTGAAAATACTGGTTAATGGCGATCCTCATACAGGACATCTCCCAGGTATTTCTGGATATATCCGATGATATACGGAGCCACCAGCGGAATAACGAGTGGCAGCATTTCCTGCAGGAGATCCTGGCTTTTTGGTTCCTTCTGCATGGCGACTGGGGATCCTCCCTTCGCTTCCCCGACACAAGCCCCTGATGACATCATTTTGAAAATCCCGTACACAGCAGCCCCGCCAACAACTGCCGTGGCAGCGGCTGCATACGGGTGCTCGCGGGCAGTCTGGCCTATGGACTGCAAAGCCCGGGCGGGAGCCGATACAACCGACTGTTTCAGCCGGCCATATGATTTGGCAATCAATACTTCTGTGATGAGGAGATCTTCTTCCGTAACAGGCCGGAGGTTATTCATTTTTTATCATCTCCGTGGCAAGAGGTGTTTTCAGGACGATTTTGTTTGAGAAAAGCATGTTTGCGATAATCACACCGGTCCCGGATAGTATGGCACCCGTGATGAGCAGTGATGCCCAGAGGGGGACCACTGTTGCGATAAAAAGAATCACCCCAATCACGAGGGCAAGTATTCCGGCTGCCAGTAAGGTAATAATAACCGACAGGCACAGGATCCGCCTGAGCAGAAAATCTGCAGGTTCAAATACATAGTGTTGCAGAAACAAATCCGTTTTCTGCTGCATGTAGATATCGATGTACTTGATTGTCCTTGCAAACTCCGACTCTATCGATTCTTCTCCATTATCGGCAGCCGTATCCATGCGATCCCCCGTTAGTCACGTGCTCTGAAGAGGAGCATGCCGATGAGAATACCCGCGCCGGCGGCCACCAGGACTGCAGGAATGGGGTGATCGATGATGATGTGCTCGACCGGTTCCACGCTCTGGTGATACCCTTTTTCCATGGTACGATACCCGGCGCCAACTTCGGCCTTGAACCTGTTTACCCGGTCCTCGACATCCTGCAGGATAACCTTGACTTCCTCACCCTTCGCTGACACATCAGTTTTCCGCAGTCTGCGGGCAGCATCTTCGAGTGATTCTGCGGTCTGGATCTTCAGGTGATCAGCACCGGCAACTCCGGCGTTTACCATCCTCTCTGCGGCTTCACTCGACATGATGTGCACCTTCCTTGTGTGCATTTCTGATTTTTGTATACATTTTTTCCAACTCCTTTCCCCGGCAGGTTTTTGCAGATTATCATACCATATACTGATTTTTTACAACCGTGCCAGAGTTGACCAGCATAGAGTGAAAACTGACATAAATCTTCCCCGTTGTTGCAAAATCTGAATCAAACCGGAATTTCCTGCACGAAAATAGCAGGTACGGCTTTGCCGGCAAGGACTTCTCCGCACCTCATTTAACCCAAGCTCAACCTGCCAGGAAAACTCTGTAAATCACTCAGAAGATCGAAACGATTATCCAAATTTTGTAACACCGGATAAAGCATTTATAGAGATTTTTACCAAAGAACGGCTGGATACAGAACAGGTTCGTAACCGGATGAAATTACCGGATAATCAATCTGTCACCTCCAGACCCCATTTAAAAAACACCAATGTGGAGTTAAGAAAACAATGAAGAACTTTCAGGGATCCGGGACGTAATCATCATGGAAGAGACAACCAAGATTCAGCTCTTCATCCTCATTGCAGGAATCCTCATAGGGAGTGGTTTGTACCTTTCCAATTCGATGTTTCTCTGGAACACATCCGTGAACAAAGAGAAGAGTGACATTGCCATAGGTCTCTATTTTGATATATCATCGATCGAGGATTCCCTTATTGCCACGGATCGCGAATTCCTCGCGAACCCCGGCGATAAATTTATCTTCGTCCAGGCTTCGCCGCTCTACCCGGACAATGGCCTGTATTTCGCCTACCAGCGGGATATCCCTCTCATGGACCGGAAGATCGCACAGGACAGCTTCACGTTCTACAATCACCTGCTTTCAGCAGAAAGGGACCGGACCCTGATCTTCGAGATCCAGCGCATGGGGGATGTACGTGACCTTACTTCGGCAGAGCGGAGACGGCAGCAGATCCTGACTCTCCATGCAGCTGATGAAGTAAACATGTCAGTGAGCCGTCTCACCTCGCTTAAACAGGAGCTGAACGCTGCGATCTGATATCTATCAGGGATATTTTTTCTCTCAGGGGGATGAAAAATTCCTGTCACCGGGGACGGTTACTCATCACCTGCCCGTGTCATAAATCTGTTAATTGAACGGATTTTTTTACAGGCCATGAAAATGGTGCCCTGTTGAAATCCTTTGATCCTTTACGTGACGCTCCCGGGAGCTCCGCCTTCGGCTCTGCCCCTGCCGCGTGGGCATCTCCCGCAGTGCGATGCCGCTGGATTACCGGAATAATGTTACAATAGTGATGAGTTGATAGAATATTCCGGTGGCATCGTAATGCTTCCTGTCCCCTGCCGGGTAAGGTTTTCAACAGAGCAGGAAAATCCGCAGAAAAAACCGGAAATTTTTTTCTTAAAAAACCGGACGAAAAATTATTTCAGAAATTTTTCCGGAAAATTTTTCCGGAAATAATCGCGCTCCACCCCTCAACAGGAGCGTATACCGCCTCCTCCCGTCACCGTCGGAGAACCATCGTACCGACGGTAATCCGACCCCGCAGAATGCCCCAATCACCAAAAGGACCATAAATAGGGGTGCATATAATGCCCTCCGGAGCCTCATAGCAGCGTTTGGCGGGACTTTTTTTCCGGCCCGCCCCGATTCCCTTTACCCACCGTCCCGGAGGGAAAATTCACCCATGTTTTGAAAACGCCATTTCTGCCCCCTCTGGCTGAACGGGCATCGTATATGCCCCGGATGGGATCCGGGCGTTTTACGGGGTTTTCTAAAAATGCTCCTTTTGGCAAACCGGACATTTTACGCGAAGATCGGGGTCTCATCCCCCCTTTTTCCAGACCCCGTAGCCACGGGGTGAAGGGGTATTCCCGGGGATTTTCCGGCGATTCCATGGGGCGTTCCGGTATCTGCGTACAGAATTTTTCATTCATGAGTGCTGACCGTTCGGAAAAAATTTAAAAAATTTTTCAACCGGGCCGGAAATTTTTTGAAACTGTTTTAAAAAAAATTTTCTGGTGAAACGCACATGAACTCCCGGTTCGCACCCGTATCATGAAAAGGGTGAAAATATAATTTGGGGATGGCTCCCCGCCTCAGGGCCTCTCCGAGAAACGGCGGGACACTACGTTGTTTTCAAATTGTGGAGAGGCACTGATCCGCCGCGGGGGCGCACCCGAAAGGGGGCGGCGGCGTTCATCATACTTGGGGGGTATGCGGGCATCAGCCCCCATCATCATATCCAGGAGAGGGGGTAATTTTCATGGGAAAATCTTTTTCTTGCAGACATGATCGCCCCCCTCTTGCGCCAAGTTGTCCCCCGGGGGGACAGGAAGCATTACAATACTTCCTGAAAAATCTACCAACTCATCAATATCGGAGAACTATTCCGGTAATACAGAGGCATCGCACTGCGGGGGATGCCCACGCGGCGGGGGCAGAGCCGAAGGCGGAGCCCCCAAGAGCGTCACGTAACGAATCAACGGATTTCCCATGAAAAATAACTAAGTTGAGTCAACAATTTATATCAGAACAAAGCCTGGATTTTAATTTTCATCGTTCGGGTGTGAACGCTCACGCTCGTTCATGTGCGTTTCTACAGAGTCAAAAAAAATTTCAGCCGGTTTAAAATTTTTAAAAAAATTTTCCCGGTTGAAATCCTCTTTTGCAACGATGGGGGCTGATGCTACCATACCCCTTGGGATAATTGCCGCCGACCAAAAAGGGCACCCCGCGGCAGCCTCAATTACCGGTCATCCCAGGAGCCCGAAAATTTTTATTTTTAAAGAGAGGGTAATACGTTGTCATCGCAGCCGGGGGTACCACAAGCGTGCGGGGCGAAGCTCCGGGAGCGTATGAGCTTGCTGAATGATTTCAACAGAGCAGGTTTTTTACCGGTCATGAAAATGGAAAACCCTGACGGACAGGCATCAATGGCTCAGACTTTGCAAAAATTGCAAATTGAAGACTCCTTTATCATGATTTAAAAGGGTGTTTAGTATCAGGACATGAAAGACAACGTTGTTACTGCAATCGCAGCCATATCAGTCCCGGCACGCACCAGACCCGGAGATGGCCGGTGCAGAATCCCCGGAAAACTTTTCCTGAACACAAGGACTCAATCGTCATCGTGTATTCGCTTTTCAGGTCCTCTGCACAATCCTGGATCGCGGACAATTTTCACATTTCAGGAAAGTACAGATCTCACGTCCCCCATTATATATATGGAGCAGATAATAGTCTCATCAATGACATAACGGTGGTGTAATACGAGGAAAAATAATACCGGCGCAATCACAGTGAGTGAAGAATTGGAGAAGATCCCCTCAGGGATCAAGGGATTTGACGATATTACCGGTGGCGGGCTCCCGAAAGGCCGGCCATCGCTTATCAGCGGCGGCCCGGGATGCGGGAAGACGCTCTTTGCCATGGAGTTCATCGTCCGGGGGATTGCCGATCACAATGAACCCGGGGTCTTTGTCGCGTTCGAAGAGAATATCGACGACCTCAAGAAGAATTTCAAATCAATGGGGTTCGATCTTGACGACCTCGTCCGCCAGAAGAAACTGGTCCTCGATCACATTGCCATCGAACGCACCGAGATCGAGGAGACCGGGGAATACGATCTCGAAGGCCTCTTCATCCGGCTCGGCGCGATGATTGACGAAGTCGGTGCGAAGAGAATTGCTATCGATACATTAGAGACCATCTTCTCCGGCTTTAAGAATGAGGGAATCCTCCGGTCGGAGCTGCACCGGCTCTTGCACTGGCTCAAGAACCGGGGGGTGACTGCGGTTGTCACGGGCGAACGAGGGGACCGGTCGATCACCAAGTACGGCCTTGAAGAGTATGTCGCGGACTGCGTCATCACGCTCGACCACCGGCTCATGAACCAGATCGCGACCCGGCGCCTGCGCATTGTCAAGTACCGCGGCAGCATCCACGGCACGGACGAGTACCCGTTCCTGATCAGCAGCGATGGCATCTCCGTCCTTCCCATCACCTCCATGTCCCTTACCCACAAGGCATCGGAGGAACGGATCTCTCCCGGTATCCCCCGGCTCGACACCATGCTCGGGGGAAAAGGGTTCTACCGCGGTTCATCCATCCTTGTCTCCGGGCAGGCAGGGACCGGCAAGACCAGCATCGCCGCGACATTTATCGATGCAGCATGCGGGCGGGGCGAGAAGTGCCTCTTCTTCATCTTCGAGGAATCCGAGAGCCAGATCCTGCGGAACATGAAATCCATCGGGATCAACCTTGAACCCTGGGTCAACTCCGGTCTTTTAAAATTCCACGCGGTCCGGCCGACCGAATATAGCCTCGAGATGCATCTCTCGGTGATGCTGAAACTCATCGGGGAATTCAAGCCCCGGGTCGTGGCAGTCGATCCCATCTCCAACCTCTACCCCATCGGCGACGACATCCAGGTCCGCTCGATGCTGATGCGCCTCATTGACTATGCCAAGTCCCTCCACATAACGGGACTCTTCACCAACCTCTCAAACGATGGCAATTACGGGGCATATATGGTCGAACCGACCGAGATGCACGTATCGTCCTTAATGGACGCGTGGCTTGTCCTCAAGAATGTCGAGGGGAACGGCGAGCGGAACCGGGCATTCTCCATCATCAAGTCGCGGGGGATGGCCCACTCGAACCAGCTCCGCGAGTTTGTCCTGTCGGATAACGGCATCCAGCTCCTCGACGTGTATAAGGGCAGGGAGGGCGTCTTCTTCGGCTCCGCCCGGATGGCGCAGGAGAGCGGGGAGGTCGACGAACGGCTCCGTAAGAACGAGGAGATCGATCGGAAGAAGCGGGAGATTGAGAGCAAGCGGAAACTCATGGAGATCGAGATCGAGATGCTCAGGGAGAAGTACGTCCGCGAAGAGCAGGACATGAAGATCCTCATCGGACAGGATATCACCCGCGAGAAGACGGAAGCAAAGACCATGAAAGAGATCGCAACCCAGCGGCAGGTCGACCGCTGAACCGGAATGAGCGGAAAGACGAGGTGAATCTTTTGCCAACACTACCCAGGACAAAACGGAAAGAAAATAAATCGGAGAAGACTGAAGAGACGGTGAACGATGCATGGATCCTTCGGTTGTACGTTGCAGGGCAGACCCCGAATTCCCTGACCGCGTTTGAAAATCTCAAGAAGATCTGCGAGGACCACCTCGGGACCACCTATACGATCGAGGTCATCGATCTCCAGAAACACCCGCAGCTCGCAAAGGACCACCAGATAATCGCCGTCCCCACCCTGATCCGGAAGCTCCCGACTCCGGTCAAGAAGATCATCGGGAACCTTTCCAATACTGAAAAAGTTCTTGTGGGCCTGGATCTCCGGAAGGTGACGTGATACGAAAGATGTTGCAAAGAAGAAAGCACAAGGGGATGTGACGGCCGATTACGAGGCGGCACTTGAAAAGCGGAAGACCGATTACTACGTGCTCCGGCTTTATATTGCCGGCAACAACCCCCGGTCTCAGACCGCTGTCGAGAACGTGAAGAAGATCTGCGAAGAGTACCTGAAAGGACGGTACGAACTCGAGGTGATCGATATCTACCTTGACCGGACAAAGAACCTGTTCGACCTCGTGCTCGCGGCACCGACCCTGATAAAGAAACTGCCACTCCCGTTAAGACGGGTCATCGGAGACATGAGCCG
>JBAYMI010000088.1:0-8127 GCA_041663625.1 Methanoregula sp. | reverse complement strand
CGCCGGAATCGATGAGGGTGACCGGGTAAGGAATTTCACCGAAGTGGGAAGCTCCGACACGACATATGCCGATACCACTATCCAGGCCGGGGATACTTTTTACATCACGGCTGTTGACGGGGACAAAAAGACGTGGATGAAATTCGGGAGCATGAACCTGACACCCAATTCCAGGATCACCTGGCTTGTTGTGGACAAGGAGACGAGCAAGACCATATCGATGGGATCGTTCTATCTCTGAAAACGAGGCACCATGTTTCAGGATTATCTGGTTATGGCATCATGTGCGTTCACCCTCATCGGGCTGAATGGCATCTTTACATCCCTAAAAAATCGTTTTCACGCATCGAAAGATCCCGTCCCCCCGCTCCCGGACAAGCCGTCCCGGCCACAGACCCTGAAAAAAGAGCTCCCGGCCATGGACATTCAGACGGCCCGGGCAGCCTTTGAAACTCTTCTCGCGATTCTCGCAGAACCTACCTGGGAAGGCGTGATATCCCTGGCCGCGGTCATTGCTGCAGTACTGGTATCGGGATTCATCGTGATGTTCATTGACCTCCCCCTCCCGGCCATGATCGGCCTCTCTGTTGTAACCCTTGCCACCGCTGCACTCGCTGCTACTACCCTGCAACGGCGACATGCCGCAGGTGCGTGGCTTCCATCAGCACCCTGGGGGAAACCAAAAGACCCGGTTCCCCCCCCCGGCCCGCAATCCACGGATATTTCTATAGATGATACTCCGGAACTCCGGCATTCCGCCAGCCTCCCGGAAGATGCCGCCCTTGCCACGCTCGACCGGTACTGGATTGTCGAACCCTATTCCTACGTGAAGATCGAGCGGGTCGGGAACGAGGGATTCACCTACATTGTCGTCGAGCCCTCCATCTCCCGCAAAGAGAAGACAATCCTGATGGAAACCTATGCCCACCTCCGGGATATCATCATCTATGACGAAACGGTGAAAGGCAAGGATGAACGCATCGATCCGGTTGCCGTGAACCGGATTATCCGGCAGTTCGATCCGGACATCACGGAGGACCGGGTCGCGCTCCTCTCCTATTACATCAGGCGGGATCTCTCCGGCTACGGCCCGCTTGAGGTCCTCATGCGGGACCCGGCACTGGAGGATCTCAGCTGCAATGGCCACGATCTCCCGGTCTTCATATTCCACCGGACGTACGGAAGCCTCCCGACCAGCATCCATTTCACCGAAGCCGAACTGAACCAGTTCGTCCTGAAACTTGCCCAGAAAGCCAACAAGCAGATCTCACTCTCCAACCCGATGGTGGATGCAACCCTGCCGGACGGTGCCCGTATCCAGATAACGTACAGCGAGGTTGTCTCGACCAAGGGGAGCTCGTTCACGATCCGGAAATTCCGTGCCGAGCCTATGACCCCGCTGGACCTGATCCGGTTCGGCACCTACAATGCCGAGACCCTTGCGTTCCTCTGGCTGGCCATCGAGCACCGCAAGAGCCTGCTCGTTGTCGGGGGTACGGCAAGCGGCAAGACCTCGATGATGAACGCAGTCTCCCTCTTCATCCCGCAGAATGCAAAAGTTGTATCGCTCGAGGATACGCGGGAGATCCAACTGCCGCACAAGAACTGGCTTCCCACCCTGACGCGGGAGATGAGTGCTGAAGGGATACGGGGCGATATCGATCTCTTCTCGCTCCTGAAAGCCTGCATGCGCCAGCGCCCGGAATACATCATCGTGGGAGAAGTCCGGGGCAAGGAGGCCCAGACGCTTTTCCAGGCCATGAACTCCGGGCACGCAACGCTCTCAACCATTCATGCCGGCAGCGTGTACGAAGCGATCAACCGCCTGACCCATGATCCGATCAACGTGCCGCCCGTGATGTTCCAGGCGCTTGACCTCGTTGTTGTACAGTCCATCTACACGCTCGGGAAGACACGAATACGGCGCTGCCTCTCCATCCACGAGATCGAGGTTGACAAACACGGGGAGATCACCCCCATCCTCCTCTTTGAATGGGATATCCAGAAGGATACCTACACGAGGGTTTCCCGGAAATCGAAGGTTCTTGATGAGATAGCCTTCCACTGCGGGTGGGATGCAGCTGAGGTGGAACGGCAACTGAAGAAACGCGAAGAGTTTTTCACGTGGGCTCTCGATGTCGAGCCGCCCACGCTCCGGGACCTCGCCAATGCCATTCACGATCTGGGTGAATAACGTATGTTTCTGCCACCAGCACTGCGGAGGGCAGAGAAGAAACTGACCGATTTCGAGCTGATGATCCACGGCAGCAACCTCCGCATGGTGCTCCGCTCGGCCCACATGCCCATCACGGCGGAGGAATATCTCCGGATGGTCCGGGTCAACCTTGCCGGCACGCTCGTGATGTTCATCACTCTCTGGGTCTTCTTCCTGCTCAGCGGGTTTGAGATGGAGATCTTCGGGCTCCGGACCACCGGCACGCTCCTCTGGATCCTGCTCTTCATGCTGGTAGTCCCCGGACAGTACGCAATGCAGATGTATTACCCGCAGATCATCGCCCATGGCCGGAAGACCCGGATCGACCTGGATATGCCCTACGCCATCTCGTACATGCAGGCCCTTTCCACCACCATGTCCCCGTACGAGATCATCCGCAAGGTGTACGAGGAGCACGACATGTTCGGCGAGATCTCAAAAGAGTTTGGTATGATCGTCCGGGATGTCGAGCTCTTCGGCGACGACCTGAACGCTGCCATGAAGAACCTCCAGCGTACCACCCCCTCCACCAATCTCCGCGATTTCCTCAACGACCTTGCGATTGTCTTTGACAGCGGGGGAAATGTCGCGACCTATCTCGGAGCAAAGACCGAGTATTACCGGGACCAGGCAAAGCAGGAACTCGAATTGACCTTGAAAACCATCGAGATCATGGCCGAGGTCTACGTGACTGCGTTTGTTGCCGGGCCGATCGCCCTCATTATCATGGTCGTTGCCCAGGGCATGACCAACTCTTCGGACATGGCATGGATCCTGCCGATGATGTACATCTGTATTCCTGCGGGTGCAATCATCCTGATCTGGATCCTCTCCCTGATGCTCCCCCCGGAGAACCTGGAGATCTCGCGCAAGGAGACGGTCGAACTCGAGTTTGGTTCCAGCGTGCCAGGATATGGTGATGAAAAAACTTCCCGGGATGATCCGAAAAACACGGAATTCTACAAACGGATCGAGGCGAACAAGAAACGGAATTATTATCTCAGCCTCATCCGGCACCCGTTCCGGACCTATATCCGGAGTTATTACTACGGGATCGGCCTTGGAGCGGTCTGTGCCGGTATCGTTGCCTGGTTCTGGCTCACCGGGGGTTTTGAGAGCCTGATCACCCACAACGTGATGGAGTCAGTCCTCTGCCTGATGATCATCGCGTTCATGGCACCGGTTGCCCTCTCGTACGAGGGGCGGCGGTGGTACGTGCAGAACATCGAGGCACACCTGCCGGATTTCCTCCGGGAACTCTCGGACATGAAAGATATCGGGATCACCCTGCAGGAATCTATCCAGCGGATTGCCGGCGCAAAACTGGGGGTTTTGAGTTCCGAACTCTCTGTTGCATCACGGGATATCCAGTCCGGGGCCTATGTCAACTCTGCGCTCGTCAAAATGGAGGAGCGGATAGGTCTTGTCTCTGTCAAGCGTGCGATCTCGCTGCTCGTCCGGGCCAGTGAGATCACCACCAACCTCAAGCAGATCTTCATCATCGCCATCACGGATTTTGAGTATTATCTCAAGCTGAAACGGGAACGGTCAAACACTACTATCATCTACGTGATGATCATCTACCTCTCGTTTGGCATCTACCTCTACACGGCATACCAGCTCAACGTACCGTTCCTTTCAGCGTTCAAAGGCTTGAACGTGAGTATCGATACGGCCGGCAATCTCTCCGAGATGTTCCGTATCGGGATCATTCTTGCCACATTCTCAGGTGTCATGGCCGGGCAGTTCAGTTCCAACAGTATCCTTGCCGGCTTCAAGCACAGTATCGTGCTTCTCGCAGCAACGGTTGCCCTGTTCGTGTTCATGATGTGATGAACCGTTATTCAGGGCAGGAAGTTTTAGAGCGAAAATTTTCTGTCCGGTTACTGACAGGGAATAAGAAAAGTGTTGTTGGAAAGAGAAGGATCAATTATCTTCAATCGCAATGGTCGTGAGTTTAACGGACTCGACACCTTTGTGGGCCATCAGTTTCTCGGCAAGGGCCTTGAGCTGTGTCCCGTCCCCGTGAACGAGGATCACTTCCAGGCAGCGCTCGTGGGTCACGTGCGAGTGGAGCGAGGCCTTGATGATATCATGGTATTCGTGCTCAACTTCCATGATGGAGGTGAGGAGGTTCCGCTGCTCATGGTCGTACACCATCGTGATGACACCTTCCCGCTCGCCCTTGACATCCGACATCCACTTGTAGTACGTGATGTATGTCCGGATAGCATCGCGTATGCCTTCCGAACGCGAGGAGTATCCGCGGTAGTTCAGGATTTCATCGAACCGGTCAAGCAGGTTTTTCGGCAGTGATATGCCAATCCGTGAAAGGTCGTCATCCATGGCCATGGTAATATCCGTGATGAGAATATCCATGCTGATAGTTTTTTAATCTTTTTGAAAACCGGGGAGCTGCGTTGTACTTGGTAATACTGGTTCCGGAATTGCAGGAACGATCATGGTCGTGGTCGGACTTCGTGAGGTTTGCTGGTGCCGGTACGGAAAAGAAAATGCCCGGCCCCGGGAAAAATCTGATTCAAAACCTTAAAAAATATTTTTTCAGGATTGCCGATTTGGGCAACCTGTGTTGTATATCCTCACCACTCCTCTTCCCCTGCACCCGGATCAGATGTTGATCCGATTGAGGTACCTGCACCTGACGGTGAAGCACCGGTCCGGATCATGATGTTTGCGTCAAGGAAATTTCCCTGGATTGTCAGGTGATATGTCCCCTCCCTGAATATCTTGATAACCCGGGGTCCCGGGGTCCTGATGTCGGTAATTTCAGTACCATCATCCGTTTTCGTGGTGATCTCGAATTCATATGAGCCGGTATCTGAACTGTACTCCCTCCCGTACCCGTCTTCCGCCACAACTTCCTGCGTCTGGTTGTCCCGGACCGTAATCGTCAGGTACGGCCGGTTGACCGGCTTTTCAAGATCTCCCCGGCATGAGTCCGGATTTTCCAGGCAGTCATTCTGGGGAGTTACCGTGTAAATGATGTACAACGGCCCCTCCACAACGTTCACGATCAGACCCGCTGCATTTCCCCGCATCTTGTAATTTTTCTGGAACTCGTATCCGCACGTATCGCACCAGACCGGGTTGACCAGTTCTGTACTGTTGATCCGTGTTCCATGCAGGATGGGGTAGGGATCGATTGTCACGATCGGGTTTGCCTCTGTCACTGCCGCGGATTGTTTCGGGGTCATCTCTGCAACAGTGAGTTGTTTCACGGGCACTGCGGATGTATCAGGGTAGGCAACCTCATCCGGTTCTGCTGTGCTTTCTGGCGTGATACCGGTGGCGGGTGTGGACTCTAAACTTTGCTGGAGTGTTTTGACACAGCCCCCGGAAACGATCATTGCGGTAAGCACAAGTAGGACTATCAGGCACAGCACCTGTCCCCGCATACGTTCTTGTCTCATCGTGAAGAACTCCATATCTGTATGAAAGTATCTCTGTTCATTCCAGTCACAGCGGGATAACAATGGCTCTCACGGACTGGTACTTTTTCTCCATGGTGCCCAGGGAAAATCATTCATTGCCGGCAGTCTCCAGGTAGTAATACTTCCTGTCATCGAGCGGATAGTAATACCCGTTACAGTTTTCGCAGGCAACCGCGACGGCTGCATGCCCGAAATCGCCTGGCAGGATGACAACCGCAACATCATATCCCATCTCCTTGAGCAATGCTGCCGCAAGGATGGCGGTGTCCTCGCAATCCCCGCTCCCGTCGCCAAGTGTCTCAATGGGGTACTTCCAGTATTCGTTTGCCTGCCCTGATCCTCCATCACTTCTGTATTCAACACCCTGGACAAACGCAACGACGTTGCGATAGTCATTACGGGCATTGTAACTGGTATACCCGCTGGCATCCTTGAGTCTCTTCACGAGAACATGGAGATATTCCCGGTCCCGCTCGCTGATTGCATATGCCGCCAGCGTACTTTTGGTCATGTTTGTCGGATGTGGCTGCTTCTGATAATACTGGTAAAGATCCTGCGGGATAGCGAGCGTGATCCGTGCCTCGTGCCCGCTTGCCGTCCAGTTGAATGTCCGCTCAATCACCGGGGTCGCGTTCACCTGTATCCAGCCGGGCTGGCTTGTCCTGCTGCTCTGGTTCTGGTACTCCCATTCCCGGTCGAGAATCGATCCACCGGTGGTGTTATCGAAACTGGCAAGGATCTCGTGGGTTGAACCCGGTGAGAATGCAAACAACTGGTTCAGCGATGCATTGCCCGGGAACCGGAACTCCAACCGGTAATCGCCCGCCGGGAGCGTATCGAGTGTTTCAGGTGCAAATCCTTTGAACGTCCCGTTCAGGTAGATGCCCGCACCTGCCGGGGTTGAGTCAAGGTAGAGCGTGCAGGTGGTCGGGACAGGGGAGAGATCGGCTTTTGCCAGCAGGGATTCCCCTCCGGTAACGGTGACAATGCCGGTGAAGTTCCAGTATCCCACCTTTCCCAGCTCAATCGTGTGGTTCCCGGAAGTGACCCGAGTGTGGAGAGTGGGTGTCTTTCCCGCGGCTTTCCCGTCAACCAGCACATCCGCCCCCTCCGGAAATGAGGTCACGCTGAGGAAACCGGTTCCCGGTAACGGGACGAGATATTCGGTAAATTCTGTCGTGATCTCCGGGGAAACGGAGATGACATCCCGATAATCCTCGTATCCCGTCTTCTTTATCAGGACCTCGTGTCGCCCCGGTACAAGGTTGTTCACCGTGATACCGGTCGTGCCCCGTGCTTTACCGTCTATATAGAGATCTCCTCCCGGGGGTTCAGACCGGATTGTCACATCCCCCCGGTCTGCCAGTTGCCGGAGGTTGGCAATAACATCCTGGTGTCTCCCCTCTGCAACCGTAACGTTTGTGGTATATGCGGCATACCCGCTTTTTTGCACGTCAATCGTGTGCATCCCACAGGAGACGGGGATGTCCGTGAGCGGGGACGTGCCGGTAACATTGCCGTCAACAGCCACTTCGCCTCCCTGCGGTATTGTCGCCACGGAGAGCGAGCAGGATCCGGTCAACGCTGTCACTGGCACAACAGCGAGCGCTGCGAGTAACATCAGGACGAGTGATAGGACAATCTTACGATTATGCTTGGGGGTATCACAAGATGTTGAAAAAATATTATTTATACGCAACACAAACGGCCCTGTTCACTTATAATTATTAACATATTGTTTATGTTAAACAAAAATGTTTCTTTTTACGTGTGCAGTAGGGACAGGCGAGGGTATGGCTGGAATCGTATCCGGGCGGATCGCGATGAAAATTTTGAGATCACGGTTTGATGAAAAAATAAAAATCAAAGTGTGATTGATCCGGAATCGGTTTTCAATCGCGATCACGATCGCGATGAAGATCGTTCAGGGAGGGTGATCTATAAAAGGAAAACACCTTCGCTAAAAACAGGGAAGATGAGATCTGATCCGCACCAGAGTTAAGAACAACTCTTCTCCCCTCCGGGCTTTTGAGACGCCCTGGGGCAAGGTCCCCTGAGAAAAGGAAATCGAATTTTTTCTGGTGTGAACTCAGGTTCGTGTATGTTTCAATAAAAAAAGATCAGGTACGTTTCTCCAGCCGCCTGCACGCTTCCGTAAGCGTCTCATCCTTCTTGGAGAAGGTGAACCGGAGTTTCGTCTCCCCGCCTTTGTGGTAGAACGAGCTGCCCGGGACGGCAGCAACCCCAGCGGTCTCCACGAGGTGGCGGGCGAATTCCGTGTCGCTCATGCCAAACGAGCTGATGTCGGTGAAGATGTAATACGCTCCCTCGGGGAGTTCGCAGGCAAACCCGGCCTTCTTCAGGCCCTTGTACAGGATCTGCCGCTTGCGGTCGTACTCAACGGCCAGCTCTTTGTAATATGATTCGGGGAGTTGAAGTGCCGCAACGCAGGCCCGCTGG
>JBAYMI010000087.1:0-8138 GCA_041663625.1 Methanoregula sp. | reverse complement strand
CGGGCCGGGGCCTTGAGCAGCTTGCAGAGCGCACATTCCGTCTCATCCGAGAGGGTGTGCTCCATCTTGCAGGCCTCGTCGTGCACGTTCTCCCGGTTGATGTGAAGCACGTCGGTTAAGAACACTTCGAGGAGCCGGTGCCGGCGCTTCACTTTCCGCGCCATCTCCCGGCCTGCATCGGTGAGGGTGGCTCCCTTGTAGGGCTCATAGTGCACGAACCCTTTCTCCGAGAGTACCTGGAGTATCTCGGTGACGCTTGCCGGGGCAACCTTGAGGCACTTGGCGATAGCCGAGGTCCTGGCAATCCCCTGCTGCTCTTCGATATCAAGGATACTCTCCAGGTACTCTTCGAGCTGCTCTGAAGCCATGATACAATTTTTAGGTTTCCCTAAATTAATAGATTTCGGGAACCCTAAATCCCCGGATGAGAGACGGGGAAATTTCCCGCACCCGTCAGCCCTTTGCCGGGCCTGATTTTCCCGCCAGGAGAGACAGGAGAGATTATAAACATTCTGATGAAATGATCAATCGACTGATGTATACTTATAAATCCGGTATTGCACAGATCGATGAGGTTTCCGGGGGATTTGATGCCGCGACAAATATCCTCATCCTTGCCCCCCCGATGAGCCTTGGAGATCAGCTGGCATATGCTCTCACAAAACCGCTGCCGGGGGAATACGCGATTGTCCTCTCAACCAACGAGCGTGCAGCCGAGGTGGTCGATGCCTTCAAGCTGGCCGGTGCAGACAAGCGGTTTACCGGTGTCATCGATGCCATTACCAAGAGTTCGACGCCAACTATCGTTGATACTCCCCGCCTGATGTTCGTCTCGAGCCCCACGGATCTTACCGGTATCGGCATCAAGTTCTCCAATATGATCGAGACCATCTTCGAGGGCGAGTTTTCCGACGGGGAGGCAGGACTCTTCCCCCCGCCCATCCGGTTCTGCGTGAACTCCATCTCCACCCTGCTGATGTACCGCCGGCTCGAAGTCCTCTACCAGTTCCTCCACGTGCTTACCGCCAAGCTGAAGAAGATCGAGGGCGTTGGCGTATATCTCCTCAACAGCGAGTCGTTCGATGAGAAGACCCTCTCCCTGATCAAGCAGCTGATGACCTGTGTCATCGAGATCAAGGTGGAGCAGAACATCAACTTCCTGCGCATCCGGGGGATTACCGGTGTCAACGGGGACTGGATGAAGTTCCAGGTCACCAGGGGCCAGGTCGTGATCCTGCCATGATATCCACGGGCGTGAACGGCCTTGACGAGATGCTGGGCAGCGGCATTCCCCAGGGAAGCAGGGTTCTCTACAGCCTGGAGCCGGGAGTAAACGGCCAGCTCTTCATGATCTCGACGCTCTCCTGTGCACTGGCACGGGGGCACTCCTGCCTGGTCATATTCCCGAATACCACCGTGGAAGCGTACCGGAACGATGCGGCACGGATGTATGGGGCCCGGCTGGATCTCGCATCCGGGCCGGTGACGTTCATGGATGCCATCGATCGCGAGCGGATCGACAAGAGCGCCCGTTCCGCTGAAGCACGGGCATCCGAATGGAAGGCACGGATACAGAAACTCTGCCGAGATCACCAGGTCACCGTGATCTTTGCCTATTTCGACCTGCTGTACGAGGAGTTCGGCCTTGAAACGGCTATGGAGATCCTTGAGTCCGCACGGGAAGGCACGGAGGGCAGGAAGATCACCCTTGTCATAGAGCACCTCAACCTCGAGGGGACGCCGCTGATCGAACGGTTCATCCGCGATCTCTCCTTTGACTTCGTCCTGGCGATCCGCTCGTCGTTCCGCCCGTTCCCGCAGTTCAATTATTTCACGCTCGTCCATGCATCGTGGGCACAGATCCCTGTCCGGTCCCTGCCCTTCATCATTGCAGAGGGGAGGATCATCCCCTATATCCCGAGGATCGTGGTCACCGGCCCGGCAGGGTCCGGGAAATCCACGTTTGTCATGAATGCTGCCGACGAAGGCCATTCCATTGATCGGGGGGGAACGGACGGCGATTCAACAACCGTTGTTCTTGATTTCGGATGGCTGCGCTGGAAGGATTTCGACATCACGATGTACGGGACGCCGGGGCACACCCGGTTCGATCCCCTCATGCCACCCTATCTCCGGTATGCGATGGGGGTCATCATTGTTGTTGATGCCACAAAACCCGACCAGCTCACGCGGGCCCGGCATCTTATCGATATGATTGTGAAACGCAGGATCCCCTATGTTGTTGCCGCGAACAAGAACGACCTGCCCGGGGTCATGAGTGTCGGAGAGATCCGGAACCATCTTGGCATCGGTGAGGATATTCCGCTCTTCCCGATCTCGGCAACGCGGAAAGCCGATGTCAATTTTGTTATCGAATCGCTGGTGGATTCCATAACGCAGTTCACTTACTGACGGGTGCCGTGTATCATGCTGACGTTCATCGGCCTTGGGCTTTTCGATAAGACTGACGTATCGGAGAAGGGGCTCACGTTGATCCGTGCCGCCGACAAAATCTTCCTTGAATGTTATACGTCCCGCCTTGGCGGCACGACCCGCGAGGAACTGGAGGACTATTACGGCAAACCGGTCACCCCGCTCTTCCGGGCGGACGTGGAGCAGCACCCGGACGAACTGCTGGCCGCAGCAGAGACGGGCAACGTGGTCTTCCTCTGTGCCGGCGATCCCATGGTCTCGACCACCCACTCGGACATCCGGATGCGGGCCGCTGCCCGGGGCATCAGAACCGCGATCGTTCACGGCGCATCCATCTCCAGCGCGATCTGCGGCCTCTCCGGCCTCCAGAACTACCGGTTCGGCAAGTCCTGTTCCCTGCCGTTCCCACAGAAGAACTGGTTCCCTACCACCCCACTCGACGTGATCCTTTCAAACCTCTCCCAGCGGCTCCACACGCTGGTCTTCCTCGATATCCAGGAAGAGCGGTACATGACGATACCGGAAGCAGTTGCCCTGCTGGAGCAGATGGCGGCACCACGGATGGCAGAGATTCCCCTGTACGTGGGGATTGCCCGTGCGGGATCTGAAGAGCCGGTTGTCCAGGCAGGACCTGCAGACAGGATACGGGCCGCTGACTTCGGGCCGCCGCTCCACATCCTCGTGGTGCCGGCCGAGCTGCACGACATGGAGCGCGAGTACCTGGAGATGTTTGCCGGCCTATGAAACGAGCGGAACTGCAGGCCCTGCTCTCAACCACCCTTGCCATGACGGTGTGCTCTGCCCCTGAAGACTCGCCGTACGGGAAGTGCGGCCGGGCGATGATCCGTATGGCAGCGGCATACGAGAGCGACGGGAAGACCTTCCTTGCCGGTGGCGATCCGGTCAATGCACTGGCCGCGTTCCTGTACGGCCTCGGGTGGCTGCACTGCGGAGAGGCATCCGGCCTGCTGACATGCCGGGGGGAACACCCGGGATGCCCGTTTAAAGAGGCATCCGAGCCTGTACCGGCTTCACACTCTGCAAAACTCGACGAGAAGACGGAGAGGTATGCGCGACTGCTCGACACCGCTCTTACTTCGGTTACCCCTGCACCCGATCCCGGGGCTTCACCGTATGCTTTTGCCGTGCAGGTCAGGTTCATTGCCGGCAGGTATCTCAGGCAGGGACAGCAGATGGCAGGGAGGGTGAGGCGGGAAGATGCCCTTGCCTGCTTCAGTTACGGGCACGGCTGGCTCGACGCCGGTGTGCAGGCAGGCCTCTTTACTATCCATGCACACCGCGAGATCTTCACGGTAGACTAAACCGGGGGCCGATCTTCTATCACCCGGGTGTTTCAGGGGATAAAGAGGTAAATACTATGGCTCATAACCTGTTAAGTTAGCAGCCGATCCAGTATGGCTCGGGCGGGTGGAGCATGGATAAATCACAGGTCAAATGGCTTTACATTTCTGTTGGTTTCTCGCTTGCGGTCCTCGTCGTCATCCTGCTTCTCACCATCAACGAGAACACGCTCACCTACCTCACCCAGGTAAACCCCTGGTTCCTCCTTCTCGCATTCCTCACCCATCTCCTGACCATGTGCTTCTGGGCAATGCGGGTCAAGACAATGTCCGGATCGCTCGGATACCGTGTCGGGTTCTGGTACAGCCTGAACCTCGTCTTTGCCAACCTGCTCGCCTCCGCCATCACCCCGGCACAGGCGGGCGGGGAGCCGGTCAGGATCCACGAGCTCTACAAAGCAAATATTCCTCTCGGCGATGCAACAGCCGTGGTCATCATGGAGCGGGTGCTGGACGGTATCGCACTCGCCGGACTGGCCGCATTTGCCATGATCTTCCTGACCGACCAGTGGAAGAGCCTTGGCGCGATCTCCGAGATCATGGTCTTCATCACCTGGATCTTCGTTGTCGGGTGCCTCTTCCTGTTCTACCTGGCTATCCGGCGTCCCGATGTGGTGAAACGCGTGGTCGCCCGGTGTACCATCTGGCTGACGAAGAAGTGGGAGAACTCCCGTGTCGAGTCCGTCCTGAACCGGGCGGACAAGGAGATCGACAACTTCCAGGGAGCGACGCTCAAGTTCGTCCACACCGCCAAGGGAGGCCTGGTCCTGGGCATGATCTTCACGCTCCTCTACTGGGTCTCCGAGATCGTCACCGCATCCCTCATCCTCCTCGGGCTGGGACAACCGCCCCTCTTCCTCGAATCGTTCGTGATCCAGCTCATCCTCGCCATCCTGATGATGATCCCGCTCACGCCAGGCAGCTCGGGTATTGCCGAGGTCGGGGCAACTACCATGTACGCCCTCTTCATACCGGCCTCCGTAGTAGGCATCTTCGTTGTCCTCTGGCGTATCGTCCTCTATTACTTCAACATCGCCCTGGGCATCCTCTCCAGCATCATCATTGTGCGCAGGGAGGCTCGGAACTCCCTGAACGAAAAGACGTAACAGGCCACCTGAACCATTATCACGCTTGCCGGCAATCATTGTGAACAGGTATGACACAGGTCCGGTGCGAGGTCAAAGGCGTATTCATGGCAGTCAGCGATGCTGCCACGGTGCCGCTCGTTGTACTCTCTGACGGATCCGGCCGGATCCTCCCGATATTCATCGGCATCTGGGAAGCAGTCTCGATCAACAGCGCCAGGAACAAGGAGATCCTGCCCCGCCCGTTCACCCACGATCTCTTTCTCGATCTGTGCGGGAAGTTCGAGATCACCCTGCGAGCCCTCCAGATCGACAATATTGAAGACGGGGTGTATTACGCCCAGCTCGTCTTTGTCAACAACCGGCACGAGGAGTATCTCGACTGCCGCCCGAGCGACGGGATTGCCCTTG
This sequence comes from Methanoregula sp., assembly GCA_041663625.1. Taxonomy (GTDB): domain Archaea; phylum Halobacteriota; class Methanomicrobia; order Methanomicrobiales; family Methanospirillaceae; genus Methanoregula. Next base: position 2,848 of record JBAYMI010000087.1, on the reverse strand, counting down.
CACTCCGGAGCGATGTGCCGATCTTCGTGGAAGAGAGCGTGCTTGCGTCATCAGCACAGAAGAGCGAAGACCTGCCACAGGTGGTCGAACTGACTGAGTTCCTCCAGAAATAACCGGGAAATGGCAGAGGTAAACCGGAAGCCTGGCGAAAAAAGGAGAGGGGGAGGGGATTACTTCCTGCGGGATTCCAGTTCCTTCATCACCGCGGATAGATCCACGTCGGCTGAACGAAGAGCAACCAGCAGGTGGAAGAGGAGATCGGCTGCCTCGCTGGCGGTCCGCTCCGGGACACCGTTCTTCACGGCAAGGATGAACTCGGTCGACTCCTCGCCAACTTTTTCCAGCACCTTATCGATCCCTTTCTTATCCGTAAACAGGCTGGTGGTATAGGATCCGGCTTTCGGGTTCTCCGCACGGTCGCAGATCACCTGCCAGAGTTCGGCAATGATCCGGGCATCCACATCTGAATTCATACCTGGTTTCATGATTCTTCCTTTTGCAGCAGGACTTCTCCCACTTCGATCCCATAAAACCTGCGACAGAGGATGCGCGCTTTCTCGATATTGCACCCCGCTTTCCCGATAGCGATCCCCAGGTCGCTCCGCTGACGGACGAGGACGTTCACCGGCACGTTCTCCGCGGTTCTCTCAACCCCGGTCACTTCGGCCGGCTTGAAGATATTGGCAATGAACGCATCCGGGGTCTCGGCAAACTCGACCATCTCGATCCGCTTGCCCAGCACGTTCTGGAGCCGCTTGATATTCTCGCCCTTCTTGCCGATGGCAAGGCCCATGTCACCCGGCCGGATCACGTAGATCACCCGGTCGAACCGGTCGTCGATCACGCAGTCGAGCGCCGTGGACTTGGTGAGAATTCGCAGCTCTTCAATGTACCTTCGCTCCTTAAAACCGATATTGCGCTCCATGGTAAAATCAATCCTATTGTATCCGCTGATTTTCGGGTATTCGAAATTTAAGAGAGGTGCGGGTCACTTTATGACCCGGCATCCGCACTGTGATTTTATGATCTCACTGCTATTTTAAAAAAGTTGTGAAGAGTGCGTGAAAAAGGAGAGACAAAAGATTAGTTGTAGGTGTAGGTCACCGAGACCTGGGCGGTCACCGTGATGTCACCGGACTTGATGGGGGTGGAGACCGCGGATTTTCCCATTGCAACGGTGTCCATCGCATAATTGGAATAGACAACCGGCATGTATCCCTGGGAGATGTCAACGGTTCCCGTACCGGTGATGGTGGCATTCATGGCACTGGCAACGGAATCCGCATCGGCACGGGCATTTGCCACTGCCTTCTTCAGCGCCTCGCTGCGGAGCGCCAGGGCCTGGGCATCGGAAAGCATGAACTGGATGGAATCCGCCTGGTTGACACCGTTTGCAACCGCGAGATCGATCACTTCGCCGGTCTTGCTCACATCATGGAGCGTGACGGTAAGGGTGTTGGTAACCTGGTAGGTCTTGACCTTGGGATTCAGGATACTGCTGCCGGTTGACTCATCATACACGGTGTTGATGTTGTAACCGGTGGTCTTGAGGGCATCTTCGGGGATACCATAGGCAACAAGGGCGTTGATGACCTTGGTCATCTTTGCAGCATTGTCTGCCTGGGCAACCTTGACATCTGCGTTCTCCGTCTCCACGGAGAAGGTCACCTGGACGCGGTCGGGCGTTCCGATCACGTTCCCGCTGCCGGAGGCCTGGATCACTTTGTCGGTAACCGAATCAGATGAGGCAGCGGATACGCTGCCAACTGCTGCCATCAGGAAGATGGCGAGGATGGCACAGAGAAAACTCACATTTCGTTTCATGGTGTTCGTACAGTCTTGACCTGAAATGGGGTTAAACCTTGCTTTGACTGCGAATCTGGTCGCAGTTATCGGAAGTGGTGCACCTAGGGTGGTGCACGAGAAACTACATGATACGGGAGTGTCAATAGTAGAGACGATCGAGCATGACAGCGACAATCGTAGAGAAGATATTCTCGCGGAAGTGTGGCAGTGAGATCAGGGCGGGCGAAGTGGTCATGGCCCCCCTTGACGGGGCGATGATCCACGATATCACCGGTCCGCTTGCCATCCAGAAGTTCTACGAGATGGGTGGGAAGAAGGTCTTTGACTCAAAAGCGATTATCATGCTCTTTGACCACCAGATTCCCGCAGATTCCATCGAGGCTGCGAGCAACCAGGTGTACATGCGGAAGTTTGCCGCGGAACAGGGCATCCACAACTATGATATCAACGAAGGGGTCTGCCACCAGGTGACCATCGAGAAGGGCCGGGCTGCGCCCGGTGAGATCGTTGTCGGGGCGGACTCGCACACCTGCATGTACGGTGCAACCGGGGCGTTTGCGACAGGGATCGGCTCAACCGACATGGGATTTGCCCTGAAGTTCGGCTCCCTGTACTTCAAGGTGCCGGAGACGATCCGTGCAGAAGTGTCCGGGAAGTTCCCAAAAAGGGTCGGGGCAAAGGACCTGATCCTCGCCATTGCAGCCGATATTGGTGCCGACGGGGCTACCTACAAGGCAATCGAATTCACGGGAAAGACCGTGCGGAAACTCGACATGTCGGGCAGGATGACCCTCTGCAACATGGCCATCGAGATGGGCGGTAAAGCCGGTATCGTTGCACCGGATAAGGTGACGTGGGAGTACATGAATGGGCGGCGGAAGATGAAGCCGTTTACGCTTGACAGCGACGAGGATGCGAAATTCGCCGAGAAGCGGTCCTATAATGTTTCCGACCTTGAACCGCAGGTTGCCGTGCCGCACAATGTTGACACGGGCGTCCCGGTCAGCAAGGTTGCAGGAACGCACGTTGACCAGGTCTTCAT
>JBAYMI010000086.1:0-8144 GCA_041663625.1 Methanoregula sp. | reverse complement strand
GTCGTTCCCGGGATTCTGGGACAGCTTAAAAGGGGTCATGCCGTGAAGCGGATTGTCCTGACCGGGTACCGCGGGACCGGCAAGACCGAGATTGGCAAAATCCTCGCGCAGATGTATAGCGTACCTGTCCTGGACACGGACACGCTCATCGAGCAGAAGACCGGCCGCTCCATCCCCGATATCTTCCACGAGGACGGCGAGGAGAGGTTCCGCGACATCGAGCGGGAGGTGATAGCCGCACTCCCGCCGGCCGATGCCGTCATCGGGACCGGGGGCGGTGCCGTAATGGACCCGGCCAACATGGCACACCTCCGTAGGGAGAGCACGGTCATCCTTCTCATCGCGGACATCGAGACTATCGAGAAACGGATCAACCATTCGACCCGGCCCTCCCTTACCAGCCTGCCCATGCGGGAGGAGATCGCAGTGATGATGGACCGGCGCCGGCAGCAGTATTACGCGTCGTCCGATCTCTGTATCGATACGAGCGGGACGACACCCGATGCAGCCGCAAAGAACATTACCGGGCTGCTGCATACCGGGTTATCCACGGCAGCGGCCCGGGCGGAAGGGCTTGCGTTCTTCCGCAGCGGAAGGATTCCGGCCCCGGCCCGTGCCCGGCTCGAAGAGATCCTCAAAAACCCGCAGCCCGACCCGCAGACCCGGATACTCGGTGTTGCGGGCTACCCCTGTGCCCACAGTAAAGGGCCGCATCTCTTCAATGCGCTCTTTGCCGAGTACCGGCTCAACAACTTCTACACGTTCTTCGAAGATACGGATATCGGCAGGATCATGCACCTCGCCCGGGCCCTCGATGTGAAGGGCCTCTCGGTCACCATCCCGTTCAAGCAGGACGTGATGGAGTATCTCGATGAGGTGGACGAGCACGCGGCACAGCAGATCGGCGCCGTGAACACCGTGGTCTTTGCATGCGGTGAGGCGATCGGGTACAACACGGACTGGCTCGGGGTAAGAAAACCCCTTGTCCATCTCAAAGGTGCCAAGGCCGTGCTGCTTGGGGCCGGCGGGGTTGCTTCAGCCGCGGCCTACGCCCTTCTCGACCTCGGCATGGACGTGACGATCCTGAACCGGACGCCCGCGAATGCAAAGGATCTGGCCCAGCGGGCCGGGTGCCGGTGGGCTGCGTGGGACACGTTCGATGCTATCCATCCGGACCTTGTCGTGAACGCTACCCCGCTGGGCATGGAGCCGGATACCCGGAGCCCGCTTGCCGGGAGGCAACTCTACCCGGACCTCACGGTCTTCGACCTCGTGTACACGCCCCCGGTAACCCCGCTCATCGAGCGGGCACAGGCAACGGGGTGCAAGACCATCACCGGCACCGATCTCTTTGTCGAGCAGGCAAAAGAGCAGTTTTATCTCTGGTTCGGTATTGATATCCCCACGGAGAACCTCAGGAAGTATATCCCATGAATACCTTTGGCACGAATTTCCGGATAACCACGTTCGGCGAGAGCCACGGGGCCGCTGTCGGCGTTGTGGTTGACGGCTGCCCGGCGGGCATTGCACTGGACGAGAACGATATCCAGCCGGCGCTCGACCGCCGGCGCCCGGGCACCTCCCCGCTGGTCTCGCCCCGGAACGAGCGGGACAGGATCGAAATCCTCTCGGGCATCATGGAGGGAAAGACCACCGGTGCACCGATCGCGATGCTGGTGAAGAACGAGGATGTCCATTCGCAGGATTATGACGAGCTCCGCACGCTCATGCGGCCGGGCCACGCGGATTTCACGTACCAGCAGAAGTACGGCATCCGCGATCACCGCGGCGGGGGCAGGAGCTCGGGGAGGGAGACGATTGGGCGCGTGGCGGCCGGTGCCATTGCGATGAAGTTCCTTGCCGGGCAGCACATCACAATCCATGGCCGGATCCTCTCTGTCCATGGCAGGACCGGGCAGGGTGCGATCGAGTCCGAGATCCTGGCAGCGAAGAATGCCGGGGATTCCGTGGGCGGCATTGCCGAGATCGTGGCCGATGGCTGTCCCCCCGGGCTCGGAGACCCGGTCTTTGCCAAACTGGATGCACAGATTGCCGGTGCCATGATGGGTATCGGCGCGGTGAAAGGCGTGGAGATAGGTGCCGGGTTTGCCGCTGCCGGCAGGTTCGGGAGCGAGAACAATGATCCCATCACCCGGGACGGGTTCCTGAGCAACAATGCCGGGGGCATTCTCGGCGGGATCTCATCCGGGCAGGAGATTGTGGTGCGGATCGCCGTGAAACCGACGCCGTCCATTGCAAAGCCCCAGAAGACGGTCGATATCCACGGTAACAATGCCGAGATCACGGTCAAAGGCCGGCACGATCCCTGCATTGTGCCCCGCATCATCCCGGTGGCCGAGGCGATGCTGGCCCTGGTGCTCGCGGATGCGGTGCTGGAACAGGCAAAGTACCGGAAATAATCAGGCCCGTAAAGGGGGATCTCTCATCTCCCGTTTTCTTTTTCAGAGGTTTCATATCTGTTGAACCGGACATGAACTGGCTTTCGCACCCAGTCTATGAAAATTGTTTAATAAATCATGTTGGGGGGAGGACCCCCTGCTTCAGGGCCTCTCAGAGGCACGGCAAAGCAGGAATATTTTTCCAATGGGCTTACCGTCACTAATCCGCCGCGGGGGCGTCCCTTCGGGGGCGGCGGCATTCATCACAAACGGGGGATGCCCACGCGGCGGGGGCAGAGCCGAAGGCGAAGCCCCCAAGAGCGTCACGTAAAGGACCAATGGATTTCCCCTGAAAATTAAGTAAGTTGAGTTAACAAGTTATATCAGAACAAACTGGATTTTTAATCTTCATAGTTCGGGTGTGAACGCTCACGCTCGTTCATGTGCGATTCTACAAAGCAAAATTTTTGCACTGGATAAATCCTCTTTCGCAAAGATGGGGGCTGATGCCCCCATACCCCCAGGTATGATGAACGCCGCCGACCAAAAAGGGCGCCCCGCGGCGGCCTCAATTACCGGTCATCCCGGAAGCCCGAACATTTTCTTTTTTAGAGAGTTAGTAATACATCGTCATCGCATCCGGGAGGTGTAACGAGCGTGCGGGGCGAAGCCATGATAGCATCTGAGTTTGCTGAATGATTTCTCCAGGGCATAAAAATTCAGAAGTTTCTGTACAGGCAATTCAGAGGAATCGCCAGCGCCCCCGCCCTCTCGGGGGCAGGGCTGGCGCAAAGGGGGCTGAAGTCCCAAAGAGCGTCACGTACACGATCAAATGCTTTTCCATGAAAATCATGTTACTCAAAAGAAATGATGTCGAGGGCTGATGCTCCCGGAGAGTCTCCCTCGCAGCGGATCAGTGCCTGTCAGTATATCTGAAAACACCATTCCTGCCCCTCCATATCTCGGAGAGGCCCTGCTGTGGGGAGCCCTCTCCAATTCTGTTTTTAACAATTTTCGCGGTTCGAGTACAAACGGCAGTTCATGTACATTTCCGAAGAGCAGGTTTTCACCGGTTCTGCCGGATTCCCGGGATAACCCGGGATAAAAAAAGAGTTCAGATCAGAGATCAGCGTACACTTTCCGGTCAATGACTTTGTACGTGGTGCCGGCCGATGTAACGAATACCACGCACCGGTCGCCGTCACGTGTTCCCTTTGCAATGATTTCATTGCCCGGAATCGGCTTGGTGGTGCCATCGCCCATCACGTATTCCTGGTATTCGGTATCCGTGGTGTAGACCCTCATCATGATCTTCTGGGTGAATATTTCCCCGGGACCCCCCTGGTAGAGCAGGGAGATCTTCGATGTCGGGCGGTCCTTGGTCAGTTCAAGATTCACGGTCTGGGCAGGGGGCATGGCTTCGATGGATCCGGCATCCGACGCGACGACCGATGCCGTGGCAGACACCGTGGCGGACGTGGTCACCGGGACCGTGGCCGAAGGTGTGGCGGGCACGGCGGTCGTTACCGGCGTTGTCCCGGAGTCAGCTGTGCAACCGACAGCAAAAGCGCATGCCAGGAGGGCAAGCGAGATGATGATGAGAACCGATCGGGTCATAGAAGAACGTTTGACCGCGGTCATTATTTCACCTTTGCGCTTGGCCGGTGAGCCTGCACGGCCCGTGCGCGAGGATCGGGAGATCTGCGGAAACCGTTGAAAAAGGGAAGGAAAATTACCGGCCCAGCAGGGTCCGGAGCTGGACAAATTCCTCTACCGAGTACTGCCCGGCTGCGGTCGGGCTGCCGGTGTGGCAGTAGACAAACTCCGAGCCAAAGAGCGGGAGCATGGCGCGGGCATGCCGGAACTCCGATCCCATGACACCGGTACAGACAGGCTTTGCCGCAGCCTCCGTGAACGTGAGGAGTTCGATGACATCCGCGTCATTTTCCGGGGTTACGACAATCTTGGGAATATCGCCATAAGCCCGGAGCTCGCGCTCCATCACGAACAGGATGTAGAGCGGCACCATCCGGCCATTGTGGTGCGAGGCGATGATCTTCTTTCCCGCCGCACGGATCGCGGGGGCATGCTGTGCAAAGTGCTGCTCCACGTCAATGTAATCCGCAAACGGGATGAGCGGTTCGAGTTTTTTCATCCATTCGTCCGGGGTGCCGAAGAACTGCCCGCCTTCCTGTGCGGAACGGAGCGTAACAATGACCGGCAGGGAGCAGGCCGCTTTTGCATCCTTCACCAGCCGGGGGACGTCGCCGTCATACAGGTCAACGCGGAGTTCGATAACCTCGGCGCCCTGCCGTTCAGCCAGTGCGGCATGCGTGGGATCGGTAAGCGCAGCAACGATCTTCATGTACCTAAAACGTTGGACGGCACGGACAAAAAAGATACCCTGCCGGAAATGCCAGGTGCGATGCCCCGGACCGCCGTGAACCGCTGATACTCCCGGAAGATACCTGTTTATCCCCACCGGGCAATAGATCAGATCAGTACATGACGTCCGCCCCAATCAACAGTACACTCTCCCGCCTGTCCCGGGCAGCAGCGATATGCCTGCTCTTTGTTCTTGTGCTCCCTGTCTGTGCCGCACTGGCGCTCGCCCTCCCGCTCACCTCCGTCTTCGCCCTCATTGGTTCAACCCTGCTCATCGAGTACGGTGCAGCACCCGTAGGCATAGCACTCGGCCTTCCTCCGGCCTATGTATTCTTCGCTCTCACCAGCATCGCGCTCGGCATCGTCCTTGCCCTGTTTGGAATCTTCGACACGCTGGGCGAACATTCGGAACGGGTGAAGCAGTTTCTCAAAACGGCAAAATTGCGGGCTGACTCTTCCCGTATCCTCTCGCACTACGGCATTTACGGGCTGGTGCCCGTAGTCCTGGTCTTCGGCTTTTATTTCTGCCCGCCCATCGCATGGGTGCTGGGATGGGATCGGAAACGATCGATCGCCCTGATCCTTGCCGGGTACTGCATTGCTTCGGCGGCTCTCATCCTTGCAGCCGCAGGCATTCTCGCCATCATATTCCCGCAGGTCAACTCACCATGACAATAACCCCACGAATCCCTGAACTCCTTGCCCCGGCCGGGTCGCCCGAAGCATTCCGTACTGCCATTGCTGCCGGGGCGGATGCAGTCTACCTGAGCGGGAAGCGCTTTGGCGCACGCAGGTTCGCCGCCAACTTCTCGGATAACGAGATCGAAGAGGCCGTGATCTATGCCCACGCACGCGGCATCCGCGTGTACGTGACGGTCAACACCCTCATCCATGACCGGGAACTGGCCGGTGTCCTTGACTACCTGGCCTGGCTCTGGTCCATCGGGGTCGATGCGGTCCTTATACAGGATACCGGCCTTGCAGCGCTCGCACGTGAGTACCTGCCGGACCTTGTCATCCATGCCTCGACCCAGCTGACCATCCACAATGCCGAAGGGGTCCGATGGGCCCGCGAACACGGGTTCTCCCGGGTTGTGCTGGCGCGGGAACTCACGCTTGACGAAGTGACCCGGATCGCGGAGGAGACGGGAGATACCGGCGTCGGCCTCGAGGTCTTTCTTCACGGCGCCCTCTGCTACAGTTACTCCGGCCAGTGCCTCCTCTCCTCCGTGATTGGCGGCAGGAGCGGGAACCGGGGCATGTGTGCCCAGCCATGCCGGAAACCCTATGCGCTGGTGACGGGTGAGACCGATGACTATGGCCGGCCCGGACACCTTGCGGAGATCGCCACGAACGGGAAGTACCTCCTCTCCCCAAAGGATCTCTGCACGTACCGGCACCTGCCGGACCTGGTGAAATCCCCGGTTGTGTCGCTGAAGATCGAGGGCCGGATGAAATCCCCGGAGTACGTATCCATCGTGGTATCTACCTATCGCCGGGCGCTCGATGCCATTGCAGCAGGTACCTGGAAACCATCCGATGAAGCGATCCGCGACCTCCTCCTCGCGTTCAACCGGGGATTCACCAGCGGGTACCTGTTCGGTGACCGGTATAACTCCCTGATGGGCCGGGATGCTCCCGACAACCGGGGCCTGCTGATCGGGCGCGTGATAAAATATTACCCGAAAACCAGCACCGCCATCGTCCGATCCATAGTACCGGTTCTTCCGGTTACGGGCGACGGCCTGTTCATTGTAATCCCGGAAACTCCGGAGTCCGGCTGCGGGTTCGCGCTCAATACTGCCCCAAAACCAACCCGGGACGGTTACTCGCTGGTCCTGCCCTCCCCGGTACCGGACGGTGCATCAGTCTTCATCACCTCGTCCCGCGATCTCGAGGCACGGGCACGACGGATCGTGGCCAAACCCTTCCCGGACCTGCTCCGCCCCCTGCCGGTAGATCTTGACGTTACCGTGGACACGGACGGTTCGATCCGGTTCGAAGGCCGGATCAGCCGGCCGGATGGCACGCTCGTTCCGGTCTCATTCCATCCAGGCCGCAGGCTGGAACCAGCCCGCACGCACCCGCTCACCCGTGCCCTGATGGAGGAGCAGTTCCGAAAGACCGGGGGAACACCCTTCACGGTCCGGCACTGTGCAATCCGGTATGATGAGAAACTCTTTGCGCCCGTCTCGGTGCTGAACGACCTGCGGCGGGAATTCTTCCTGCTCGCCCTGGAGAGCCTGGATGCCGCATCCCGCCCCTCCACGGAGGATATAGAAGAAGCGCACCGCCGGTTGCAGGAACGGCCGCTGCCCCCGCTTCCGGATATCGCATGTGCGGGTCCGGCAGCTCCCCGGCTTTCCCTCTCCGTATACACCGATTCGCCGGACGGAGTCCGTGAAGCGGTTACTGCCGGTGCCAGGACGATCTGCTTTGAGCCGTTAATTCCTGCAGCCCGCCATACCTGCGGGAGCGAAGTGCCTGCCCCGTCACTTCGCGATCAGATCCTCTCCGCGCTCGACACCTGCCGGGATGCCGGGGCACTGCTGGTCTGGAAGATCCCGCGGATCTCCCGCGATGCCGAAATTACGGCCCTGGTACCGGACCTTCTTTTTCTCCACGAAAACGGGCTTGCTGCCTGCATGACCGGCGATCATGGCAGTGCCCGTGCAATAAGCCGGGCCATCCCCTCGCTTGCCCTGCACGGCTCGGCTGGCCTCTCGGTCTTCAATCATCGTACCGCGATGCAGACACTGCCCCCGTACGCGCTCCTGACGCTCTCTTCGGAACTCTCCCGGGACGAGATCGGTACCCTCATCGCGCTGGTTGCACCAAATGAACACCCCCCGGTATTTTCCCTCATTGTCCAGGGAAACAGCGAGGCAATGATCACGGAAGACTGTCTCCCGCGGATTGCCCGTCACTGCCACCCGGGGAGTACTGCAGCGCCGGAACAGCGCAGGACCGCTTTCCTTGGCATACAGGATGAGACCGGCCGGGTCTTCCCGGTCAGGTCTGACGGAAGCTGCCGGACCCGGATAAGCAACGCATCCGAGCTCTGCCTCATCGACATGCTCCCTGCCATACGGGAAGCCGGCATAACCGCTGTTGCCATCGATGCACGGAACCGGCCTCCGGCATACACGCGGAGGATCATCGAGATCTACCAGAATGCGATCCTGCAGGTTGAGACCGGGACCGGGAAAGCCCGGGATACCGCCCTCATGGAATTAAAAGAACAGGTAAAAAAGATAGCTCTTGGCGGGATCACGGCCGGCCATTTCATCCGGGGGCTCAGGAAATAGATCCTCCCCCGGCGGATTGCTATTTTGCCTGCATACCTCATGAAAATCACGT
>JBAYMI010000085.1:0-8378 GCA_041663625.1 Methanoregula sp. | reverse complement strand
TTTAAACACTCCACAGCATAACACAGGAAACACCGGATTCCGTTTTTCATTGCCCGGGTCATTTGCTCCGGCAGGATCCATGACAACCAGATTCAGGATAATCCGCTTTTCATAGAGACATATTCGTTGTTCGTTATTCTCCGGTATATACAACTAAAGCTAAAACAGGAATACGAAACATTAAATCTGGTTGATCCAAAAAGGAATTGTTACCTATGGCGATCATGAAGATACGCGGCGGCGATCTCGATCTCGTGGAATATGATTTCGGTACGTTTGTCCCGGGAAAAAAACTCAAGACGCTGGGGCTTGAGAAGAAGAACTATTCCCTTAAACCCATTACCGGAACGGTGCTTGTCAAAGCTCCTGCACGAATCCACTTAACCGTGCTGGACATGAACCGGTTTGCCCCGGATCACCCGGGGGGAGGGGGTATCGGGTTCGCCATCCAGTGCTACTGCACTGCAGAAGTCCGCTGTACCCCAAAAGCGATCACCATCGACTACAACCGGGCTCCCATTGTCAAAAACTTTGTCGAAGTCTTCCGGAAAGCCACCGGATACAAGGGAGGCTTCTCAATACGAGTGACCGACCACGAGCACAAGCACGTGGGGCTCGGTTCGACCAGTACCGTCATGATCGCAGTTGCCACGGCACTGAACGAGGCGATAGGATCTCCGCTGACCATCACCCAGCTTCGCCACCTGGTCGGCCACAACTATGTCGAAGAGACTGCCGATGGCAGGATCGCGTTCGGCTTCGAGACCGGGGTCGGCCCGGCAGCCAGCATCTATGGCGGCATGGCGCTGATGGGCGACGAGCTCTCGCTCGTGTACCATCATTCGTTTGCCGAGGGCAGGAATGTATACATCCTCATTCCGCCCACGGATATCTCTTCGGCCGGTACGCAGGAGTTTGAGCTCCTGATGAACAAGGCCCGGACCCTTGATTACCGGGATCGGGAACTCAAGGCCTATCTTTTTCTCATGGACCTTGTCCCTGCCCTTGAGCGGGACGATCTCAAAAAGATCGGGGACACCATCTGGGAGATCGAGTTCCGGGGATCGAAACGCGCCGAAGTGGAGCACCACAGTTACGGGATCTACCATTATATGAACCTGCTTCGCGAGCGAAAACTGGCGTTCGTGGGCATGAGTTCGGTTGGCCCGTCTATCGCGGTAGTTACAGACCTTGATAAAAATGCAATGAAAAAACTGCTGAAACCGCTCGGCCTTACCATCGCCATTGCAACGAAAGCAGATAATCGCGGAATGGTTATCAGCAGGACCCCGTAATTTATTATTTTGGTTTTATTGCATTCAGGCAATTATTGAATGCTGTTTGCGCGATTTCATTCCCTCCGGTATATCAGTCTCATTGCAGTTGTCTCGCTCTTTGTCGGTTCGTTCCTGATGTTCCTTGCCGGTACCGAACACACGCTCAGCGCACTTCTGCTCTTCATCATCGTGCCGGACATGAAAACCCTGCCGCCCCTTAAGCCTGATCTCTCTTGCCTCCGTCACCCTTGTCCAGGCAGTTGATACGTTTCTCTTTGCACTCATCCTCCTCATATTCTCCTACGGGATCTATGCCCTGTTCGTATACAACCCGGAGAATGGTAATGCAAAACTCCCGGGCTGGCTGCATTTCAATAACATCAGCGAACTCAAGACAATCTTCGTTTCGGTCATCATCGTTATCCTTGCGGTGAACCTGCTCGAATACGTCATCCTGGCCGGTTCTGATGCGCTCAAGTGGGAGCCGCTGATCCTACCGGTATCAGTAGTCTGACTTGCGCTTGCGTTGAGACTGATGCAGACGGGAAAAAAAGGATAATTTATTTTCTGGAATGCACAGGGACTTCTGTAAGCACCAGACCGGAAAAATAGTCACGATATATTTTGAGAGGGCTTCCCGGTTATGGATCCTTGGGGCAGTCCACCGGTTTTTTGCGCCATGCAATGATGAGGCTTGCAAGAATGAAGACGATTGTTGCAACCGACAGGGCAATGACTCCGATCATGAGGAGGCTCATGTTCTCCTTGACAACCGTAAACGTCCCAATATAATACCCTCCAAGCACTAACGCCAGGGTCCACGCAACGCCCCCGAGAATATTATAGAAGATGAACTTGCGGTACCGCATCGATCCTATCCCTGCAAGACACGGCGCAAACGACCGTACCATCGGGACGAACCGGGCAACAAAGATGGTGGCACCGCCATATTTTTCAAAGAATCCGTAGGTCTGGTCGATATGTTCTTTCTTCACGAGGTTCGGAAACCGTTCGAGGAAGACGTGGAGCCCGATACGGTTGCCGATCCAGTAATTGAGCGTGTCGCCCAGGATGGCTCCGACAATGATTACGATGAGCAGGTACTCAAGATTGAGAATACCACTTGCAGCCGCAGCCCCGCCAACAAAGAGCAGGCTGTCCCCGGGCAGAAACGGGGCAACGACAAGTCCTGTTTCCAGGAAGATGATAAGGAAGAGGATGGCATAGGTCCAGATCCCGTACTCGTTGACAACCAATGGCAGGTTCTGATCGATATTGAGCGCCAGCGAGATGAGCGAGTCCAGCATATCTTCAGAAATATGCGCCCCGGGCCTATATTAAGATGAGGAACTCACAAAAATCCGGCCGGATCGCAACACAAAAACTTAACGGCTGTTCATCCAAATTATGATTAGGAAAACTGCGATCCTATCGGATTGTACGAATCTTCATCCGGTACCATGCCGTACACAGGAAGAGATACTATGGCTGAACCTCATCCGCACATCAACCGCTGCATACTCCTGCTCATCTGCAGTACGCTCCTTATTGCCATCCCGGCACATGCATTTACTGCTGATTCCCTGGATATTACCGTTGACAAAAGCGGGGATGCAACCGCTACATTCAGGTTTACTCTTGAAGGACTGATCGAGAATGCCATCCCCAAGTCCATGCTGGAAGAGCAGCTGGTGAACGGGCTTGCCAGCAGTTCTGATCCCCCGCAGCTCATCTCGATGGACAGTTCAAGCGCAACTCTTCTCCTGAAGAAATTCGCGAACGTAAACGAAGTTGAAACGGGAACTGAATACATGACCAGCACCATGGACTTCAAAAAGGCAGAGATAGCGTTGCAGAATTCTGCGGTGAGCAGCGTCATCTCGGCGGATTTCTCTCCGTCAAAAGTGACCATCACGTTCCCTGACAACTATGCCCGGACATTCAATAACGTGGATTCACTTCCAACGGTCACCCATACTATCATCGATCCCGAAAAGGCTGCATCAGCGGCCGTAAGCACAGGATCTATCAACATCTCTGCCTCCCCTACGGAAGCAGAGGTCTGGCTCGATGGGGTCTATATAGGAAATGCACCATCAACATTCACAGAGATTACTCCCGGGGCCCACTCGCTCCAGTTCCAGAAGAGCGGATATTCACCGGTGACGAAGAATGTGAACGTCACTGCGGGCAAGACAGTCCGTATCTCCGTAGTCCTTGCCTACTCAGGTACAACTACAACCACCAATTCCTCCCCGGGTTTTGGGGGCATGCTTGCAGGTATTGCACTTACCGGGTGCGCAGTCCTGTGGGCAGGCCGCCGGCACTAACCGATCTTCTCCCCCACCATTTTTCTTAAGATTTTTTGCATTACCCTACGTACTTATGTGCTCTGGAGTACTCATCCGGCAGGCTCCGACACTCTCGGGACTTCGCCCCGCACGCTCGTTGCACCCCCGGATGCGATGACAACATATTACCCTCTTTCTAAAAATAAAAATTTTCTGGCTTTCAGGATGACCGGTAATTGAGGCCGCCGCGGGGCGCCCTTTTTGGTTGGCGGCAGTTATCCCTAAGGGGTATGGGGGCATCAGCCCCCATCTATGCGAACGAGGATTTCAACAGAGCATAATTATGTAAAACCAGAGTGGATCACGAATGCCCCGGGATTTATTTTAAAATGAGCACAGACTCCACTACCTACAAGCAGTGGAGGCATCCGACAAAAATTTCCTTCTGATCAGGTTCAGGGCATCCCAAGCATCAAAAATAAAACGGGACCTGCATGAGCTCCATCAGCCGAAGGATGATTTTCTGAACAGCATAGTCCGCTGTGTAATAGTATTTACATCCCGCTTTTAAGAATGGGAATTTTATCACGAGAAAAAACAGGTTGTCTTCAGACCAACAAATCCTGAAAAAGAGATGACGAGATTAGGTTCTTCTGCGAAGAACAATGCATGCTGCACCAAGAACCGCAATGAGGCCAGCCATGGGCATTATTGCAGATTTCATGGTCGGGGTAACCTGGGTCAGGGCAGCTGAAACCGTGCTTACCGCACCGGCATTTACCGGGGTTGTGATGCTGTATTCCTGGTACCCGTCCATCTTGATAGATACCACGTGACTGCCGGCAGGGACCGTGTCGAGAGTCAAAGGAGTTATGCCTACGAATGCGTTGTCCAGGAAGACATTTGCCCCTGCCGGAGAGGACGAAATGGTCAAGCCCCCGGTACCGGACGGGGTCGTGGTTGGCTGGAGGATTGCGCTCACTTCAGTCACGGTGTTGGAAGAAACCGACGTGCTCGTGGAATATGGCTGGTACCCGGACCGGGTGAGGACAATGGTATGCGTCCCGACCGCAACAGTGTTCAGTTTCAGGGAGCCGGATGAAGGAGTCTCTCCCCGGTTGTTTCCGTCAAGGGTCACGGTGGCCCCGCCGGGGCTGGACGAGATATAGAGCCAGCCGGTCGTGCTAGCCGGGATCGGGTTGAGCGTAGTATCGACAGTCTTGGTACCACCGGATGGGACTTCAACCGTGGATTTCCAGTCATAATACCCGGCATGATCGATCTCAAGGATATGCGTGCCGGAGGCGAGGTTGTTCAGCGTTATCGGTGTGTTTCCCTTGTAGGATCCATCAAGGTAAATGTAAGAATTGCCCGGATTTGAGAGCACGTACAGCGAACCCGAAGTCGTAAGTGCCGTGAGTGGACAGTACACGCTGGTCTGCGATCCGGACGAGACGGTCGCTGTCGTAGTATAGGTATGGTACCCGCTCTTCTCCGCAGAGACGGTATAACTTCCCGGCCAGACATCCGAGATGGTCAGCGGAGCAACGCCCCGGTAATTCCCGTTGAAGTAGATCTCGGCACCGGATGGCTGGGAGGTGACGTAGATCCAGCCGTAACTGACCGGTGTCGGTGTAATGATCTGGTTAAGCGTTGCATAGATGGTCGTAGTCTGGCCTTCATCGGGCATTGTCACACCGGAAGTGTAGGTTGTATAGCCGGATTTCTCGACAGAGGCAGAGGTATAGGGAGTTCCGGTAGTGTATACCGGAATACTCAGGGACCCGCCGGAGATCGTCCCTTTGGATTCTCCGTTCAGATATACCGAGGCACCATCCACGTTACAATAGATAGTGATCCATCCCTCGCCGCCCCCCATTGCAGCAACACAGGGTATAAAGGCAGACAGGATACAGGCTGCAATCAGCACAACTAGGGTATAACTCTTCATGATTCAGTTCCAATGAAGTGAATAGGTGCGGATACCATAAAACAGTATCAAGTATTACGTCACTAGCCATGTTTTTTTAAATACCGCGGATATCTCGGACCGCCGATAATCTCTTCCCCGGACCCGGAGCATCCATTCATCCCGACGCAGGGATTCTTTGAGAAGTCCCGAAAAGATCCCCTCAACTTCCGTTTCGGTAAAATAATGGGTCTGCACACCATTCCCCCGCAAGAATGTCCCGGGTTCCACAGGAGATCCTGATCCGTACCGGAAGTCATTGGTCGAGAAATCAGCAAACCAGAGCTGGCCGCCGGGAGAAAGAAGACGGATGATCTCACGGGCGATAGCGGTACGATCCGGGATTTTCCCATGGCCAAGGATATGATACGCCGCAATGCCGTCAAATGAACCGGAACGGAACGGGAGCGCAGTGGCATCGGCAATTGCAATGTCTGCCCCGGAACCTTCGCAGGCAACCAACCGGGCAAGAATTGCAGCCCGTGGCGAAAAATCGATAGCAGATACTAACCAGTCGCGGTGGAGCATGGCAGTCAGCAGCCTGCCATTCCCGCACCCGAGCTCCAGCACTCGCGAACCCGGGGAGAGCGGGGGAATGGCAGGGGGGGTGCCCCCGTACAGCCGCCCTTTTCTTAAGTAATCCGCATCCCAGTTTTCCCGGGCTGTATCGTCACTCATCTGATCCCTGTTGTACCCGAAATATTCTCCCGGCAGCCCACATATAGGTTACAGAAAAAAAGAAAAATCCGCATGAGATCAGCCGCGGGGGAAATATTCGGGCTTGCCGGGAATATAGACCGCGGCAGCGTACTCTTCGATAAAATCGGCATCCACCAGCAGATCGATGTAAACCATCTTCTTTGCCACTTCAGCGGCTTCCTGCCGTTTCTTTAAGGAGAGGAGCGCAGCGCAGGCGCCGGAGAGGGAGCCATTGCCGATCTGGTGGAATTCTGCCCGGGGAAAGTCCGGGATGATACCGAACGCAATGATCTTCTTCGTGTCTGCATAGGCCCCGAATGCCCCGGCAAGGAACACGTGCCGGATGTCTTCCACGCCAATGCGGTACTTCTTCATGAGTACCCCGATGGAACCGCAGGTTGCAGCTTTCGAATCCATGAGATAGGCCATATCATCATGCGTGATCAGGATATCCTGCCCGGTATCAGATTTCTCCTGCGGGATAAGAACGAACTCCGGACCGGCAGATCCCATACGGACACCGGGTTTCCCGTCAACGAGCCGGCCGGTGAAATCGAGGATGCCTGCGGCAACCATCGCCGCAGCTGCATCGATGATACCGGACCCGCAGATGCCACGGGGCCGCGTGTTACCGATGGTAGTCCAGGAAACTTCACAGGTCACGGGATCGATCGCAACATGATCGATCGCCCCTTTCATCGCCCGCATACCCGACGAGATGCCGGCACCCTCGAATGCCGGACCGGAGGCACAGGAGACCGAAGCAAGCCAGTCGGTATCGCCAAGGATCACTTCCCCATTCGTGCCAAGATCGATGACCAGCGAGAGTTCGCGGGAGGAGATCACGCCGGAAGTGACGATATCCCCGACTGCGTCGCCGCCGACAAACCGGCTCACGTTCGGCAGGCAGAAAACACGGGCAAGAGGATTCACCGTAATCCCGAGGACGCGGGCTTCAACAATTTCCGGGGTACGGGGAACTGCCACATTGGCAATCTCCAGCTGACCTGAATCGTGCGCAAGAAGGAGATAGGCCATGACCGTGTTGCCGGCAATGCAGAGATCGCTTATCATTGCGGTCTCAATACCGGCCTGGCTGGCCAGCTGTCCGATAACTGCATTGATACTCTCGACTGCGGCAGCCTGGAGTTTGGCCCTTCCACCGGCTTTTTTCGCAACCGCAATCCGGGTCAGCAGTTCCTCGCCATGCGTGATCTGCCTGTTCAGGACAGATGCCTGGCCACAGACCCTGCCGGTGTTCAGGTCCATGAGGAGGCCGACTACCGATGTGGTACCAAGATCGATCGCGACACCGTAGTTCTGTGCAACAGTATCCCCGTCGCTGATCTCCATCACCTCGGGATATCCGCCCGTTCGCGTGATAGTCACGGTCAGCAGGTGATCGGTTGCAGTCAGCTGGTGGAGCTGATCCGCGGTCATATGGGGTCGCGGGCCATGCCAGCCTTTCAGCCGGAACGACTGGAGACCGGCCGCAGGACTTTCGGGTCGGGGACCGTAGGCGATCAGGTGCCGGGTGACCGCGGGAGAAATTCCCTCCAGGTCTTCATGATGGTTCTGGAGGATCTTTGGCGAATCGATCCGGCTCTCGACAGGAATGGTGAACTCGCAGTTCCCGAGAATATGGGTCTGGCAGGCACGGCAGTATTTCCTGGCGATCTCATCTTCGGTCAGCCCCCGGAGGGAGGCAGGGGATCCGGCATCGCAGGTACCCTGCACAAAGATGACCCGGCACTTGTTGCACTCGCCTTTCCCCCCGCAGATGCTCTCAACCAGGATACCGGCAGCCCGCATTGCGGATAGAACCGTTGATGCCGGTGCAACAAATACCTCTTTTTCCATCGGGTGGAAGAGAATCCTGCACGTATCGGTCATCGTATACACCCGGCCCGGGAAAAGGCACGTCTGGATCCTCGCGTCATTATTGCAGGGGATGCTGGAGTAAATTCGGCAATCATGGGACTCAGGATTCCGGTGGCCAGCGTTCCCGGAGGAACTGGGGGAGGCCGGATGAATCTTTGGGCCCTACCAGGATCTTCCAGCCGGTCGCTTCTTCAGTCTCGCCACTCAGGCGGGCTGCCAGCCCGGGAATAATAAGCGTTGTGTGGCTTACGATCCCGGCAA
>JBAYMI010000084.1:0-8427 GCA_041663625.1 Methanoregula sp. | reverse complement strand
GCCCATCTTGAGGGTCGTGGTTGCCTGCGCAATGGCGGCAAGGGTGGGGTAGCAGTGGCGGTTGTTATAGTGGTTGGTGATCCATGCAAAATCAATGTCTTTGGATTCAGCAAGTTTACAGAAGTTAACAACTTGCTTTACGTTGACATTTCCAGGTACGAATTCAATTCCATATGTCAAGGCTTGTTCACCTCATTGAGTATTACCGTCCACGCATTTAAATAAATTATCATTTTAGGTTGGAGAGAAACGGTAATCCGTTCGTAAATCGGCCATTATGGCGTTTATTAAAGAAATCTGCCCGGTTTTTTTCAGGAAATGGGGGAGAACGCAGCAGGCTATCCCGGTTCAGGCACCATTTACGGTTCCCTTACGATCTGCACAAAATAACGGGGTATAGACAAACTGAAATCATTGTCGCAATTTATATGCCAACAAAGTCTTATTTTCCCATGATCAATTATCCTATAAGATATTGAATACCAACCGGACAATATTTCTCTACCGGATACATCGTGACTCTCGGGTCGAATGGATTTACAGGGTAATGCCATGCGGATAGTTGCAATCGGATTGGGCGGGGCAGGATGCCGTATTGTAGACAGCCTGTACTCCATCGACCGTCATAGCAGCAAGGTTGCATGCGTTCAGGTACTGGCGGTTGATGTCGATGAGACCACCCTCCAGCAACTGGGAGGAGTGCCAGATACACAAAAACTGTACTACCCTCCCTTTGATCCCATGAGCCCTGAACAATCCCGGGGGGCAGGACCGACAGCGACAATCGACATCGCCGAGATCGTCTCGCGTATCCATAACCTCGAATCCGCGGAGAATGATGCGATCATTATCTGCTGCGGCCTTGGCGGGAGGATGGCGGACGTCGTTCCCCATGTTATTACAGAACTCCGGTCCTCAGTTGTTGAACCCATTTTCGGGCTGGTCACGCTGCCCTGTCTTGCTGAAGGACAGAAATGTTCCAGCAAGGCGGCTGATGATATCGATATTCTATCCCCGCTTCTCGACGCGATGATCATCTTTGATAATGAGACATGGTACAAAAAAACCAGGGCTGCACATGCCCATGACCCTAAAAAGGAGAAAGGATTTGCGCAGATGCTCGGGTTCGGGAAGGCAGAGCCGGATATTTCACCGAAACTGGCAACCTATCTCCACCTCAACGAGGCGATTGTCCGGAGAATCAGCCTCATCCTGAAGGCAGGAGAGTTCCGAGCTGACGGAGGTATTGACCTTGCCGAAGTTGTGCTGGACTCCGGCGAAGTGCTCAATACCATGAAAGACGGGGGATTCATAACCATCGGGTATGCAGTTGAACGGCTCCACAACAATCCCCTGGCCTTCCTCTCCCTGCTGAAACCGGCAGGCCTTGTCAACGAGGAGAACAAAAAGAGGGCATCGAGGATCGTGGAACTGGCAAAACAGGCGATTTACCACGAGATCTCAACGCCCTGTGATATGACCAGCGCCCACAAGGCACTGGTTCTCATTGCCGGGCCTTCACATGAACTCTCGATGCAGGGATTCATGACCGTCAGAAAATGGATCGACCGGAGCATCAGGGGCCTTGAGATGAGATCCGGGGATTACCCGGTCATGAACACAAAAAATGTTGCGATCATCGTTATGTTATCGGGGCTTGAGAACATCCCCCGGATAAACGAACTCCGTGAGATCCGCGAACAGGCCCGGCTCGGCCCGATGCGTGGAACAGGCGCGGATGAGGAGATGGTTGCCCCCCACTACAGGCAGGACACGGGGGAGATTCGGGACGAGATGATTGTCCTCCCGACAACAATGCAGAAAGTACCCGGGAATTATCGCCATCCCGGGGAAGAGAGCCGCCACACAAGCCAGCCACCGGCTCATGTTATCGAGCAACGCCCGGTTTCTCCTGTACACAGGCAAGAACCCCAACCCGGTGGGCCAGTCCCGCCGGTTCCCCAGGCAATTCCCCGTCAGCGCCCACCGGAAATGGTTCCCACTGCAAGAGAAACTGCCGGGAAATCCCCTCAGTATCCGGTTCGCCCGGGAGTACCTCCACAGCAGCGGCCCCCTCCCCCGCAATATGCGATGCAGCGGCCGAGAGTTCCCTCCCAGCAACCAATATCACCTGACGCTCCCCCAACTCCACCTGCCGCAGTCAATTCCATGCCAAAGAGCGTAGCCAGTGGACATACAACAGAGATGACCCGACAACGAATAGAACAGGAGTTACAGCGGCAACGAATGATGGCACTCTCCGGAAACAGGGCGAGACCGCAAACACCACACGTTGCACCGGTGCCCCAGCCGACTCCCCCGGAGGGCATCAGGCCAAAACGGCAGGTCATATCCATCACGGATAGCCCCGCACACACGCCTGCGCCCAAACCGGTTGTGGCACCGACAGTACCCGGGCCGGACCCAATGCCAGCTGTTGAAAATAAGACCGTGATTATCCGGAAACGCTCACTTATACTGGAAGAACCGGAACCCGCACGAGAACCCGATACCAGATCAGGATCGCCAGAATCCATGGAAGAGGCAGGAACTCCAGACCTGCTCACACCGGATAATGTCACCCGGCCCCAGGTTGAAGAAGAACCCGTTGTATTGAAAGATTCGTCATTCCGGGCAAAAGACGGAATATTTTCAGGTAAAAATGTCTTCGGCACATCCATACCAAAGGTACGGGACACGTCTCTTCTCCATACCAACTTAAAACCGAAAAAATATCCTGATTTAGCAACCCCTGCGATTACGCGGGACGAAACACCAGACCGGGATGATGAGGGCACGCCAGAACAAACCCGGGAGAAAAAGATACGGAAAAAGGATGATCTCTCCTGGATCTGATCAGTTTTTCTCCAGAATTTTTGAGAGCTGGATATTACCGGCACCGATCTCCGTCCGGATCGTTATGCCGTGTTCAACAACATTCCCGATATAATTCAGGCCGCTGAAGGCAACAATCGAGAGGCGGTAGGGATTAGCGGGCAGGTTGAAAGCCTGGTTTCCCATGGCTACCGGGAATACAAAACCGCAGGCATTCATCTGGCGGATCATCTCCTCAACCTGTGACTGGGCAGCACAGGGCACCTCCCGTACATTCGCAAGAGCAATACCGGTCTGCGATCCCACGACCGCAGAGATTGAGGTAAGGCCTGAGGAGATGAACAACTCAAGGGGATCGATCGTGGTGCCGCGGTACGCGATGAGATCCCTGAACTGCCGGGGAATCCCGTTCTCGATCTCGAGTCTCCCGCCAAATGCCATCCTGACAGGTATCCCTCCCCGCTGGAAAACACCGTCCATGGTGATGCTGCAGATAGTCATGAACCCGACATGACCGGAAGGGATCCGGGGGTCGTGATCGATCATTCGATAGGAGTTGAAAAATCCGCATCCTGCCCGAGCCACCTCATCAAACGCGGTTTTTACCCTCTCCACGGATTCCAACGGGACGATGGAGAGGTTGTAGGCAACATCACCGGTGCTGGTGACGGGATCAAACGTGCTGCGATATGCAAGGCGCTCCAGTTTCGAAATGATAAAGCCGATCCGGTCATCAACAAGGGCATTATCGGTCTCTTCCAATCCCAAAGGGGTCAGTATCCGTCCCTGATTCCCAACTTTTTCCGTAAAACCCATGGTGTCGAGATAACTGAGGTAATACTGGACTGCCCGGTCACTCAGGACAAAACCCCGTTCTGACATTAGTTCGGACAGTCTCTTGGCACCCATCGGATCCGGGTGCTCCCTGAGGATCCGCAATACCTCGACATATTTTCTTTCAGTCCGGATCATGGTCACTTCGCCTCGACCGCCCCGATACTATCCTGGTACCGACCGGAATACCCATGCTCTCCCCCGCGCACTTCATGCAGGATCATCTGGACAATACGGTCATTTTTATGGATGGTAATATCATCGCCCATGTTCGTCAGGCATAAGGTAAGTTGTCCGCGAAACCCCGGGTCAACAAAACCTGCACCGAGCAGGACTCCCCTCCTGCCAAAGGATGACCGGCACCGGAGTGTCCCGGCGAGATCCGTGGGAAGCTCCACCCACTCCAGGGTGGGCACAAGCGTACATTTTCCGTGTTCCAGCACCATATCCGAAGCCGCACGGAGATCATAGGACGCCGGTTGCTGACATTCGCGCAGGTACGGGGTGATGACGAGGTTTCCGGTGCCCGGTTCAAGTTCGAGGTGGCGGACAATCTCGGATGCTGACAGTATCATTGACTAGGTTATCGGCAGAAAATACTTAATATCTTTTGATGTAAAGAAGAAAGGAAGGATCCATGGGGTAGAGGACATCCTCTTGGGCTTCGAACCCAAGGACGCGGGTTCGATTCCCGCTGGGTCCGTTTTTTAGGATGGCCGCAGCCAACGGTTTTTTGACAGTTGTATTAAGTGACGCGTTAAAGGATTGACTGAAGAGTAAACGAGCGGCTCAATTCACCGCGCATCAGAGAATGTCAAAAAAGGAAGAGATTTAAATTTCATTTCTCCGCATGACATGATGCTGTCCGCGACCTAAAATCCTGATAATGGCAAACAGGACAAGAATCGCAATTGCTCCGATGGCGATCATGCTGAGCAGACCCCAGTCAAGATTCTTTTCAAGGATAATGGTGACTGTGGCAGTACCGTTTCCCTGCGTAATCATCTTTTTTACTGATGCGGGGGCGTAACCCTCTTTGGTTGCCGAGATATTGACATCGGTGTTGAAGGGAACCTGGGTAATGAGCTGGCCATTGTCATCGGTGACACCAGCAATGGTTCCATCCACCGTTATAGATGCATTGGACAACACTTTCTTGTCCGGATCCTGGACAAAAACCGTCAGTGCAGAGCTCTCATAGGGCAGGATAAACGTGTAATCCTTGCTCTGGCCGGAGATAGTTATGGGGAGGGTTTGCGTTGTGTAGCCGGATTTCTTCACTACGAGTATGTAATCCCCCGTAACAAGCGTCGGGAGGTTCATGCGCCCGTACTCGTTGGAAGTTCCTGCCAAAGAACCGTTGACGTAAACCTCCGCATTGCTCATCGGTTTCTTGGACTCATCGGTGATATAGACAAAGGCACCAACCGGTGCTTTTGTCAGGGATGCATAGTATATGGCATCAGATTCACTGATTGTTCGGGTTTCCGAATAGGTCTGGTATCCATCTCTCTTGATCTCAATTGAATAGGTTTTACTGCGGGTAACCGGTGTGATAAGAATCCCCCGCTCATCGGTCTTCCCGGCAAGAATAGCATTGAGACGTACTTCCGCATCGGAGAGTGCCTTGCCCGAATCCTTGTCCTTTACCACAAAAGAGAAACTGTTGCCGGAGAGCAGTTTGTACTGCACTTCCTGGTTCTCAGTACCCATTTCAATTGTGCTACTTCGGGACTCGTAATTGGCTGCATTGACATCGAGAGTATAGATGGTTGCGGCTGTCACCGCAAAGGTTGCCGAGCCACTGGAATCGGTCTGTTTCTTTTGCGAGACATTTTCAGCAGTGAGATTGACATTTGCACCAGAGATTGGGTTGAGGGTATCGGAATCGAACAGGTTTACAGTGAACGTAAGGGTCTGGCGGCTCAGGTTCACCAGCAGGACCGTAGTATTTCTGTTGACCGTCTGGCTCCAGTCATCATACCCGGCCTTGGTTATCTTGATTTCCTGATCATTCTGCCCGGTATGGGTGAGGTATACCTGTCCAAGTGAATTGGTACGGGCATAGTTTGCGTTGCTGACATAGACGGTTGCATGAGGAAGGGTTGTGTTATCGATACTGTCCTGCACCGTTATCAGCAGGGTTGTCGTTGCCTGTGCCGAGCTGCAGAGAAGGAGAACGAGCAGGAGGGCAAAAAGGAAACGCGTTCGAGGAGGATACATGATAAATTATCGCAACCTGCTCATATATCAGGACATCGGTCTACAACTCCGATACGGGGGGTATCCGGTCAAGGAGCATCCCTTCCACAAGGATGGGCATAAGCCGCCTGCCTTCCTCGATGGCATTCTGCAACCGCCAGTTCCGATCAGCAAAGATGGTGAAGAGCGGTTCGCCGATTTTAACGAGTTTGCCTTTCTTGGCATGGAGCAGGATTCCTGCCCCGCGATCCTGAGGCGCGCCGGCAGTTCTTGCAAGGGTGATGAGGGACCGGTTGTTCATCTCGATCACATAGCCCGAAGCCGGTGCCCTGATCACATGCTGGTGCTCACCAGGAACAATATCCGAGGACGTTATCTTCGCGTCTCCCCCCTGGATCTCGATGATCTGACGCATCTTCTCCAATGCCTTCCCGCTGGTGAGAAGAGCCTGCGCCATGGCCATCCCGTCTCCCCGCTGAGCTTTGCCTGCCATTTCAAGTGCAATTCCCGCAATCGAAATGCTCTTCTGGATAAATGAGTTCGGATCCGGTGAGCCCTCAAGAACCCGCAATGCTTCGATGACTTCCAGTTTCGGGCCGATGCTGTGGCCAACCGGGGTATCCCCGTACGTCAGGGCACACTCGACTTTCATGCCCAGCCGATCTCCAAGTTCGATGAATTCCCGTGCCAGTTTCCGCCCTTCCTGCATATTCGGCACCTTGGTGTTCTGGCCCACGGGGATATCGATGACAACGAGATTTGCACCCACTGCGAATTTTTTTGCCATGACACTGGCAAGCATCTGGCCCCGGGCATCAATCTTGAACGGGTATTCCTGGATGATGATCCGGTCATCGGCCGGGGCGATATTCGTGGCACCACCCCAGACAATACACCCGCCGACACGGTCGGTCATCTGCTGGACTTCACTTGCCGTAAATTCGACAAAGGAGAGCACTTCCATGAGATCAGCGGTGCCTCCGGCACCGGTAATGGCACGCGAGCTGGTCTTGGGGATCTTGAGGCCGCTTGCTGCAATGATCGGAACAACGAGGAACGTGATTTTATTTCCTGGTACACCCCCGATAGAATGCTTGTCAACAATAGGCCGTGAGGCAAACTTGATCTGTTCGCCGGTCTCGACCATTGCCCGGGTAAGGTGCTCCACTTCATCCATGTCAAGCGGGTTGATGTACGAGGCAGTGATAAATGCGGTCAGTTCGGCTGCGGAAATCTCGTCTCGAACCACATCTTTGATGATCGTCAGGGTCTCTTCCTTGTTGAGTCTGCCACCGTCCATCTTCTTTTTGATGAAATCCAGTGATGCAGGACGGCCCGCTTCCCGGATCTCAATTTCCGCACCGTCCTCCAGGTTGAGACGCTCATTGGTGATACGGTAGACCCCAAGGGTCCCCTGCTGTGCAATGGTGGATGTGGTCTCCACGAACGCCGTCACGGACATCCCGTTTTTCGGATTGATGACCTGGACACGATCGCCATTCAGTACTCCGATACCCCGGGCATCCAGCCGGTTGAGGAGGACCCCCCGGGTTGCAATGTCGAGATTTTTTACCACCAGTTTCACGGTCTTGCACCTCCACAGATCCCGCTTGCGCCGGATCGGCGTCTCTGTATTTACGTTGACCATCCTTGGTTTAAAAAGATGGCATACGGGGGAGGCACGGAAAAGAGGCAACGTTTTTCAAAAAGAGAGATGCAGAACGCGATTGAGACCATACGGTCAACAAAAAAGGTTGTTCCTGAAAACCGGCTGAATAAAAAAAATGTTTAGATTTTAGTTCAGTTCCTGCGAACAACTACGAACGCAACTGCACCAAGGCCGATCAGTGCAATGAGTGCACCGAAACCGGGTGACTTGGTCGGGGCTGTGGTCGGGGCTGTGGTCGGGACTGTGGTTGCAATGGTTGCCGGTCCCTTCGTGGTAACTGCCACTGTGGGGGTTGTCGGGGCCACTGTAACTGAACCGATCTCGAGCACGTTGAACAGTGCAGTACCGGTTGCTTCCTGGATCACTGCGTCTTCGGTAACAATGTACTCGTCAGGCTTGAATGTTGATGAATCAACATCGAACGAGATCTTGTTGTAGCCGCTGTCACCCTTGGTGACCTTGACAGTGCCGGTTGCGCCGCTGAACTCACCGCTCTGGCTCTTCTGAGTCGGCTTGAATGATGATGAGTAGACCTGGACGAGGATTTCGTCATCTACAGCGAGGTTGGTCTGTGCAGTGATGGTGAACTTGTCACCAACGTGCTTGTCGCCAATCGTGTCGATGCGGATGGTGGGTTCCTCGACAAGGAACTGGAGCTTGGTGTAGGTATCGTCGACGTTTGCGTCGTTGATGCCCTGTGCGAGTGCTTCAGCTGCATCGGAGCCCTGCAGGCTGCCGGATCCGGTGAGCTTGAAGATTCTGGTGAAGTTTGCTGCAGTGAGAGTAGAGCCGGATGCAACAAGCTGCTTGTTGACTACGTAGTCGCCGGACACATCAACATCGAACTGCGTGTTCTGCATCGGGTGCTGAACAACAACGAAGTACTG
>JBAYMI010000083.1:0-8436 GCA_041663625.1 Methanoregula sp. | reverse complement strand
TTGCCCGGGAGGAGCGTCCCCATGTACGTGTGAAGGGTGCGATCCGTCGTATTGGTTGCCGCGTTGTAGCGCTGGTAGGCATTGCGCGGGTTGCACATGATCGCCTGGTTGAGGTTTTCGAGCAGGAGATCGGTGGTGATTGTCCGGCGCGGGTAACAGTCCGTGCCGCGGGAACTGGCCCGGAGCTCCACGGATTTCCCGGCAACGAGATCCTCGATCACGTGTGCCCCGCCATATTCCGATTCCTGCGTATCGGACTGCTGGGTTGCGCCGATGTACGTGTCCACGGCAGCAAGCCCGCCATAGGCTTCGACATTGTTCAGCCAGATCCGCTCCATCCGGATGGGGGGTTCGGCATGGCCGAAGTTGAGGAACGCGCCGGACGAGCACATGGCCCCAAAGGTCCCCGTTGTCACAACGTCAACCTCCTTGAGTGCCCCCGTCTCCACGAGTTCGGCAACAATCCCGGGCATCTCCTCTGCGGTGACGACCCGGGCGCTGCCTTCGCGGATGCGTTCATTGATCTGGCCGATTGTCTTCTCCATGCCCTGATATTCCGTTTTCCGAATATTTAAGGCAATTGTTATTACTTTGAGTAATAAATGATATTTAATCCCAAAGAGCGATGATCCTGTATGGATGTGCAGACCTTCACCCGTGAGATGGAACGGCTGGCCCCCCCGGAACTTGCGGAGGACTTCGATGCAGGAAAGATCGGCCTGATTGTTGAAGGAGACCCGGAGTTCAAGACGGTCTGCTGCGCCCTTGACGCGACCCCGGCCGTGGTGCGGGAAGCGATCCGGCTGAATGCCGGTATGCTGGTTGTCCACCACACCCCGCTCTGGACCCCGGTAACCTCGCTGACCGGCCCTACCGCGAACCTGATGCGTGAGGTTCTCTCCGCCCGCATGAATCTCTGGGTTATGCATACCAATTACGACCATGCAGCAGAGGGTGTGAACGATGCGCTCGCAGAACTCCTCTCGCTTGAAGAGAGAAAACCGCTTACGCTTGGGATGATCGGAACGTGTACGATTTTGCCTGCAGAGATCGCCCGGCGGCTTGGCTGCCCCCTGAGTATATGGGGCGAACTCAAATCAGTGAACCGGCTTGCGATTGTTGCCGGCAGCGGCTTTGATGATGAGTTCCTTGCCGAAGCGAAAGCCGGCGGTGCCGATGCGTTCCTCTCTGCCGAGCTCAAACATTCAGTATACCGCTCCGCCCCGCTCCCCTGTATCGAGGCCACGCATTATGCCCTTGAAGCGCCTGCCATGAAAAGGCTCGCGACCCGGCGCGGATGGCACTATATTGACGACATACCTTCCATCCGTACGATCCCATGAACGAAACCGATCTCTGGCAGCGCCTCGCGGAACAAAAAAACCTCAACGATGATCTCCGCCGCGAGATCGAAACCGTGTTTGGCACGAAGGGGAAGAAAGCGCTCGCAGCCATCGATGACGGCAAGGTCCTGAAGTACCTGGACTTTTTTGTTGTCGAAGGAAGAACCGCCCGCTATATTGTTGAAGACGAATTCTGTACCTGCCGTGATTTCATGTTCCGGGGCCGGATCTGCTGGCACCTGCTCGCAGTCCGGATCGCACTGGCAACCTCTGCCTTTGTTCCAGTTGACCGATGGTACCAGGACCAGGTGAAGGATTTATCCGGGAAAACACGGGATTTATACCGGTAAGCACGTGAATTGTGAAAATAGTTGTCTGATTTGAGTCAAACCGGATCAATTCCCTGAATCCCGGTGTGATGGTACCTGAATAGAGGGAATATCTTCATGACAAAAAATGCGATTCATAATCTTTCAAAATTTTTTTTAGTTCATTGCGAAATTTTTGGAATATAGTATCGTCTATCCGTCCGGAACAATTCCAAAAAAATATTCCAGAAAAATTTTCAGCGCGAAAAAATTTTTTAAAAGAGTTTTGTAAAAAAATCCCGGATGAAACTTACCGTATTTTTTTATTGCGGTCTTTCCAGGATTTAATCCATTGCGATGCCAACCCCCTCCCTTCTACGCTGGGAGTCGCTCGGGCGTCTTGCGAGCCCTCGCTGGGCAAGGGACTTGATCAAAAGATTGCGAACCGGTAAGTGCGTAGCGCAAAAGTCGGCAGACCTTTTACGCGTCAGGTATCGCAATGAATTTGAAAAATAAAAATTCGGACGCTCACAAAAATATTCTGGAAAATCTTTTTGGATCTCTCATGAAAAAATTCAGAACGCTCCACCTCATAACCAGCAATGATCATCCCAATACCGGGCCCTCCCCCAAATCCACTCCCTGGCATCACCTCTTCATACTAACACAGGGTCTGGACCCAGAAAACGCCCGCAAAATGCCCGGTTTGGCAAACGGGGCATTTTTAGAGAACCCCGAAATGGGCCCGGATTCCATCAGGGCAAGAATGTAAGCCGGAATTATGAAAGGAGATTATTTCGGCCGTTTTAAGATTCAGGTTTATTTTCATCCGGAATCTTTTGTTAGACTGATGGGCGCACGAGCAAAAAAGATGCCCGCCAAACCCCGCTATGAGGCTCCGGAGGGCATTATATGCGCCCCGGTTTATGTCGATTTCGGCGATCGGGGCTCGCAACGTGGCTATTTCTCCGTCGTGGCAGCGTCCCTCCGACAAGAGCCCCGGTATATCCATGGTTCAGGAATGTGAAGATTCGTGGAGATCTTCCGGACCCTGTGTTCATGCAAAAAATCCAGGAGAAATGTATCGAACAGGGGGTTGTCGGATCCCAAATGGGGGACGTATCTGACCCCGTTCTCTAACGGAGCGCGTAAAGGCCCGTATTAGGGGGTGTTCCAAACCGGAAAAACAGGTATTTCCTGGCAGGGTATATTCGACAATATCTTGAGAGTTGGAATGAGATTCCGGACCGGCAACTATTCCGGGCCGGGAAAAAGTCCGGTCACTGCATTGCATCGGCCCGCGGATTCCGGATTCATAAAAAATGTATGATGTGGCGGGATTCCCGCCTTTTTTGGGAGTTGTGCAATTCAGACGGCTGCATCAATATCTGCGAGCAGACGCTTGAGCCCGATCCAGATGATCAGTTCATTTTTTTCTTTGTCTTTGACCTTCACCTTGCGCTTGATGATACCGATGATGGCACTTTCCTCCTGGTTGATGGAAGATGAAGTATAATCCACCTGGGGAGCGTCGAATGTGGATACGGATGTTACATCATCGACCAGGATACCCAGTTTTGATTTGGCAATCTGGTCATCCAGAACAATGATTCGTGAGGCTTCCAGCGATTTGGAGCTCTCTTCGGTGATGTTCATCCGGTGCTTGAGATCGATGATCATCGTGATCTCGCCGCGGAGATCGATGATGCCCCGGACATAGGCCGGGACATTGGGAAGTTTTGTGATCGTTGTATACTCCACTACTTCCTTCACATCGAACAGATCGATGGCGAAGTTTTCATTTCCCAGCACAAACTCCACGACTTGGATAGAGTCCTGTTCCTTCTGGGGTCTGGGGGATTCTTTTACTGTTGCGACAGGTTCGCTTGCCTTGGCACTCATGGACTCCACCTCCCGCTTTTAGTTCACCTTGAATTTACGGTTCGCTTCCATGGCACCGAGCGCAACCTCGTTCACGGTTTCGATCATGCGGGTAATCTCGTCAATGGCAGCAGCTGACTCTTCCGTGGCGGCCGCTGCATCCCCTGCTTCCTTTGCAGTCTGTTCTATAAGATGGGCAACTTCGCTGGTGCTTGCCGTGATCTCTTCGGTGGTTGCTGCCTGTTCCTGGGTTGCTGCGGCAACTTCGGAGGCACTGTTCGCTACGGTCTCAGCCGCTTTCTGGATGGTCTTGAACGCATCAAGCGCCTGGGAAGACTCCGATACTCCTTTGCTGACAAGGTTTTTGGACAGTTCCATGGCCTCGGTTGCTTTCTTGGTGGCAACGTTGAGCTGGGTGATCATGTCCTCGATCTTCTCGGCACTCTGGCGGGATTCCTGGGCGAGTGACTTGACCTCAGAAGCAACGACAGCAAATCCCCTGCCATGCTCCCCGGCGCGGGCAGCCTCGATGGCGGCGTTGAGGGCGAGCAGGTTGGTCTGGCTGGCAAGGTCCCGGATGAGGACGATGATCTTGCCAATATCGTTCATCTGTTTGCCGATATCCCGGACAATCCCGTACACATTTTCCGATGACTTGGTGATCTCCGTCATGTCCTTGTTGACGTTCTCTGCAAGAATGGCACCGCTCTTTGCCGAACTGTTGGCATTGTTGGCCTGGGACGATACGCTCTCCATGCTGGAGGTGATCTCTTCCACTGCCGCGCTCATGTCCTGCATTGCCTTGGCCATCTGTTCGATCCCTTCGGATGCCTTCTGGGCATTCTCGGAAACTTTCCCGGCATTCTTCGCGATCTGGTTCACGCTCTTGGA
This sequence comes from Methanoregula sp., assembly GCA_041663625.1. Classification (GTDB taxonomy): domain Archaea; phylum Halobacteriota; class Methanomicrobia; order Methanomicrobiales; family Methanospirillaceae; genus Methanoregula. The sequence goes on along the minus strand of JBAYMI010000083.1, from coordinate 4,013 downwards.
TGCATCCTCCACACTCCGGGTTGCACCATCGGAAGTGGTAGTCAGGTTCTGCATCCGCTTGTTGACATCGCCAATGTTCGTTTCCAGGCTGATGATGATGCCCCGGACTGCGTCACGAAGGGTGCACAGGATGTCATAGTTTTCTTTTGTATCGGCATCCGGGCGGGTAAGGTCGTACCGCGGAGTTAAGTCACCCTTGGCCATAATGCCATAGATTTTGGCAAGTTCATCGACTTCATGTGCCATATAGTTGTGAACCTTGGTCAGCTTCGTGATATCATTGTAGGTGATATAGACATACTCAAGATCGCCTTTTTCATCAAGCAGGGGAAGCATTGTCCGCAATACTTCTATTCTTCCCGCAGGTGTTTCGAGCGTTGACTGGCCGTGGACAACACGGTTCTGGGATACCGCGTCTTCAAAGGATTCCCCGGAATCCTTGAGATATTTTATAATGCCCCGGTCCTTGAAATCGGTCAGTTTCATGCCAAGAATCTGATCGCGTGAAACACCGGTCATCTTGCAGAAATCGTTGTTTGTTTTGATATTCTTCAGTTGCCTGTCAACGAGTAACAATGCAAGCGGCGTTCCTTCAAAGATCATATCATAGGTTCTCAAGTCTACCATTTTTAACACCCATTCATCTTGTAATACCATCATTTACACAAATAATATTTAAACTTATCTTTCAATGATGATTTTCAATATTAGTTATTGATAGTTACCAACAATGATATATATCGCGAGTCACACATATTCTGGTACCTATTGAGGCACCATGAGTCAGGAAAGCGAGCAGGGCCGGATCAGGACCTTATTAAAGGAAAATCCAAAAGGGCTCACCATCGAAGATGTGTCAAAAAAGCTCTCGCTGAACCGGGCCACTGCCGCAAAGTACCTCAATACGATGATGATATCCGGGCAGGCCGAGATGCGCGAGCTTGGCCGGGCAAAGATCTTCTACCTCTCGCAGCGCCTCCCGTTGATAAACCTGCTGAGCCTGTCATCCGATCTCATCCTGATCCTCGACCGCGACCTGTTCATCCAGGAGGTAAACGAATCGTTCCTCTCCTTTTTCAACCAGACGAAAGAGAATCTGAAAGGAAAAAAGATCGAACATTCCTGCCTGGCATCCTGGTTTTCAGAAGAATACTTAACTTCTCTTGAACAGGCACTCGATGGAACTGAAGTATCCTATGATGTGCATTTCGGGATCGCGGAGGGTGACCGTTATTTCAAGATGAAACTCATTCCCCTGGTATTCGAAAGTGGCAGCCATGCGGTCGGTATCATCCTCGAAGATATCTCAGAAATGAAACGGTACCAGCTTGAACTTGAAGAGGGAATACGGGAGAGAACAGCAAAGTTACAGACAGAAGTCGAGCAGCACAAGCGGGCGGAAAAAGCGCTCCGCGAAAACGACGCGGTGTTACGGAGCATGCTGGATGCTACGCCCGTTGGGGTTGGGCTCCTGGTTGATCGTGTTTTTAAAAAAGTGAACAACTCTCTCTGCGACATTACCGGATACTCGGCAAAGGAACTGACAGGCAAGAATACCCGGATCCTGTACCCGGACGATGAAGAGTACAGGCGCAGCCAGGAATTGTACAAACACTTCGGGGACAAGGGGGTCGGGATGCAGGAATCCCGCATACAGAGAAAAGACGGTACTATCATCGATGTAAGTCTCAGCCTGAGCCCGTTCGATCCGCAGAATCCGGATTCCGGGGTAACAACAACCATCATGGATATCACCGAGCGGAAGAGGGCAGAAGATGCATTGAAGAGAGCCGGCAACGAGGTTGCGCTGCTGACCAGCATCACCCGTCATGATATCCTGAACAAGCTGACCGTACTCCGGGGATATATCGGGTATATGAAAAAGCAGGAGATCAGTGAAAAATTTGCAGAGATCCTCAAAAAAGAAGAGGCCGTTGCCGATCATATAGCAAAACGGATCATTTTCACGCGCGATTACAAAGATCTCGGTATCCAGCCCCCGGACTGGATTGACGTTGCAGGCACCGTCAAAACGATCAGGGGATCGCTGGACCTTGGCCCGGTATCCGTTCACGTGGATACCAGGGGCGTTGAGATCTATGCCGATCCCCAGATAAAGAAGGTATTCTCCGCCCTTATCGACAACTCGCTCCAGCATGGCGAAACGGTAACGAAGATCAACGTCACTGCATCAGAGAAAACAGATCACCTGGTTATCGGGTATGATGACAATGGCCGGGGAATCCCGGTCGATAAAAAAGAGAAGATCTTCGATCGGGAGGACGAGTCAAATGCCGGACTTGAACTCTTCCTCGCGCGTGAGATCCTTGCAATTACCGGCATAACAATTACGGAAACCGGCAAACCCGGCAAAGGGGTCAGGTTTGAAATGACCGTGCCCAAAGGATCCTACCGGTTCACGAATAACCCGTAACACGCCTTTTTTAGAGAACAACCACGAGCAAAACCTAGATTAGCGTTTATAGTCAATAGTACTGACGATACGTGATCATTCCATGCTTGAAGAGGAATACCAGCTCGATTATTTCAAAACCCAGGGATTCACCCGCAAGATCTGCAAGGCCTGCGGCTCGGCTTTCTGGACCCGCGACCCCTCGCGGGAGGTCTGCGGGGATGCGCCCTGCGAACCCTATAATTTCATTGGCGATCCGATCTTCCGGCCCCACACGCTCGACACGATGCGCGAGGCATACCTTTCGTTCTTTGAGAAGCAGGGCCACACCCGGATCGAACGCTACCCGGTCGTAGCACGGTGGCGCGACGATATTTACCTGACCATTGCGTCCATTGCGGACTTCCAGCCGTTCGTGACAAGCGGCATCGTCCCCCCGCCGGCAAACCCGCTCACCATCTCCCAGCCGTGCATCCGTTTGAACGACCTGGACTCGGTGGGAAAATCCGGCCGGCACCTGACCACGTTCGAGATGATGGCCCACCACGCCTTCAACACCCCGACCGAAGAGATCTACTGGAAGGACAGGACCGTTGAGCTCTGCGACCAGTTCCTCGCATCCATCGGCGGCGACATCAACAACGTCACCTACAAGGAGAACCCGTGGATCGGCGGCGGCAATGCCGGCCCGAGCGTGGAAGTCCTTATGGGCGGCCTTGAGGTTGCAACGCTCGTCTTCATGAGCCTTGGCCGCCAGAAGACGCAGGACAAGGGCTACGATCTCAAGGGCGAGATGTATTACCCGATGAAGCTCCGGATCGTCGACACCGGCTACGGGCTGGAACGGCTCGTCTGGGCATCGAAAGGCTCGCCCACAATCTACGACGCCGTATTCCCGGAGATGGTCAGCCATGTCATGAACGCTGCCGGGCTCGACCACATGCTCGACAACAAGGAATACGCCAAGATCTTATCCCTCAACGCGAAATTTGCCGGCCTCATGGACATCTCGGGCACCAACCTCTTCAACCTGAGAAAGAAAGTGGCCGCAGCAATCGATATCTCCCCTGACAAACTGGACAAGATGATAACCCCGGTCGAGAAGGTCTATGCCATTGTCGACCACTCGCGGTGCCTTGCCTTCATGCTGGGCGACTGCATCGTCCCCTCCAATGTCCGCGAAGGCTATCTTGCCCGCCTTGTCATCCGGCGCACCCTGCGGCTCATGAACGACCTGAAGATCGAAGAACCGCTCGCCGACATGATCGAGCAGCAGACAAAGATCCTCGGCAACCGGAAGTTCGAGCAGGACATATCCGTGGTCCGGGAGATCATCGACCGCGAGACCGAGAAATACGCTTCAACGCTCGAACGCGGGACACGGATCGTCCAGAAGGTGGCAAAGACCTACAAGGCCAAGAGCCAGCGGGTCCCGCTCGCCGAGATCATGACCCTCTACGATTCCCACGGCATCCAACCCGAGATGGTCAAGGAGATCGCCGCAAAAGAAGGCGCGGTCGTCGACCTGCCGGACAACTTCTACTCGATTGTCGCAGACATGCACTCCGAGTCAAAGCATGAGAAAGAAGAGGACGCAACC
>JBAYMI010000082.1:0-8446 GCA_041663625.1 Methanoregula sp. | reverse complement strand
GTCTTGTAAAATGCATCGGACGCGGTGCGTTCGATCCACGGGCGGTGCCCGCATTTCTCCAGGAGAACGAACTGGAAATCCGGGAGGACTTTGGCAAGCGGATCATTGACGCCTTCGGCCGGGTGGGGATCCCAGTCGCCATGGATAGCGACCACGGGACACTTGATCGCCTTTCCCATCTGGAGAAGGATCGCCTTCTCCCGCAGATCGCAGGCCTCGTCCCAGACCCCGCGGAAGACATCGTACTGGCAGTGGAAACCTTCGTCCGGTACATTGCCCGGGTCATAGGCATCCGCACGGGCGAGAAGGGTACCGAGCTCGGCGAGGACTGCGTTCTTGTTGGCCTGGCCGGGATCGTTGAGTTTTGCCAGCAGCGCTTCGGCATCTGCCTTGCCGGCCTCCTTGAGCCGGGTCATCCGGGTCTGGGTGATTCCGGCAGCATACCGCTCTTCAAACGGCGGGCTGCTGACGAGGATCAGTTTCTTGACGAGCGCCGGGAAACGGGCAGCCAGCATCCACGAGAGGAATGCCCCCCACGAGAACCCGATGAGAGTGACCGGCACGTTGCCGTGCTCTACCAGCACCGACCGGAGCTCGTGCACCTGCCCGTCCAGCGTGGTCTCGGTCTGGAACGGTTCAAGAACTCCCGTCAGCGTGGAGAGTTCGCGGGCGAGTGGCGCAACCTCACCGGGCGCTCCCGGGCCGCCATGAATGACAGCCACGTTATAGGGCCCGGGTCCCCACATCCGTACCGGTTTCATACGACTAACCGGTTATCCTGCCGGGGGATAAATTGTCCCCTGCGATCAGATGAAAAAAGGTAATCACCGGGTTTTGCCGGCGCCTCTCATCAGGGCAAGCAGCCCCGCGAGGATCTCTTTTGGAGCCGGGGGATTGCCCGGGATCTTCAGGTCAACCGGGAAGAGTGCATCAGCCCCGCCCAGCACTGCATAGGTCCCTTTGAAGATCCCGCCCGTGCAGGCATCATCGCCGACAGCAACCACGAATTTCGGGGACGGCATTGCATCATAGGTCTTCCGTGCCGCAAGGGCCATATTCTGCGTTACCGCACCGGTCACGATCAGCACATCCGCATGCCGGGGTGAGGCAACGAACGTGATGCCGAACCGCTCGACATCGTAATAGGGGTTGCTGAGGTTGTTGATCTCGATCTCGGTGGCATTGTCGCTGCCGGTGTCGAGTTCGCGGATAGCAAGGCTCCTGCCGAAAACGACATCGATCTCTCTCTGGATCTCCCGGCCCAGCTGTTCGATCTCCTCGTCGCGGACAATGTCATCTTCCGTTACTTTGTTTTTCAGCAGGCAGGATAATGAGTTCACCATATCTCTTCACCTCACAGGTCCGTCCCCGCGTAGGAGAGGTTCAGGCTCTTGTTGATGAGCGGGAAATCCGGGATGATCTCACCCTGCACCGCGTGCTCGATGGCCTGCCAGTTGCAGAACGATGCCGTCCGCACCTTGTAGCGCTCGACCGTGCCGTTCCGGATCCAGACCCAGCAGAGAGTCTCCCCCCGTGCCGACTCCACGAGCGAGAGGGCATAGCCGTCACGGATCTCCGGCGGGGTTTTGATCTCTCCTTCAGGTATATCCGCCAGCAGACGTTCGATCAGGTCCAGCGAATCCAGGAACTCGGATGCCTTGACCGTGAACCGGGAGAGCACATCCCCGTCGTTGAGCGGCTTCATGGCCGGGACGTAGCGGTCGTAGAGGCAGTACGGGTGGTTGATCCGCACATCCACCCGGCCACCGGAAGCCCTGGCTATCGGCCCGGTGATGTTGAGCGGGCGCAGGAGCGATTTCCGTATGATCCCCGTTGGCGAGAACCGGTCCAGGACCGACGATGTCGAGAGAACGATCTTCAGCCCGATACGGTACCGCTGCTTCAGTTCCCGGATAAACTGCCCGAGTTCATCCAGCTGCCGTTTCCGGATATCCCGCGAGAGACCGCCGGGCTCGATCATTCCCCGCAGGAACCGCGATCCGGTCAGGACGGCATTCATGCGGAATACATCCTCGCGGAGTACCAGGAACTGGCTTGCACCCAGCGGGAACCCGATGTCCACCAGCATGCCGGCCTGGTCCCCGAGATGCGAACCCATCCGTTCCAGTTCCATCAGGATAGTCCTGATATACAGGACCCGTTCCGGCACGGCCGTTTGCGCAATCGCTTCCACGGCATGGCAGTATGCCGCGGCATTGGCCACCGATTCGTCGCCGCTGACCGCCTCGGCGATGCCCACAACATCCTGCGGGGCTTTCCCTTCAGCGAGTTTCTCGATCCCCCGGTGCTTGTAGAACATACGGATTTCAAGGTTGAAGATCTTCTCGCCGATCACGCTGAACCGGAAGTGTCCCGGTTCGATGATGCCGGCATGCACCGGGCCAACTGCAACCTGGTACACCCCGTTGCCGGTAACGCTCCGGAAGGGATATTCGTCAGTCACATTCACCGATGGACGCATTACAACCGGTACATTTCTGACATCCTTCCTGAGCGGGTGGAATCCTTCGGGATAGGTCTCGTGAAGGAAGAGCCGCCGCTCATCGAATGCCCCTTCGAATTCAATACCAAACCCGTCGCGGCACTCGCGCTCGAACCACGAGGCCGAGGGGAAGAGACGGGCAACCGAAGTGGCGGCCGGGCCGGTATTCCGCACGACAATGAGAACGACATTCTTCTTCTCAAAGACGTACAGGAGAGAGAAACGGACATCCCTGGTGAACTCCTCTGTGCAGAAGAGTCCGATCAGGACACACTTGCGGGAGGCAAGCCCGGTCGCGAGCGGGCCGAACTCTGGTTCCCCGACCGTGAGATAATATTCTCCATTGCACCCGGGAACGAGACGCTCTGCAAGGTCTTTTGATCCAACAAGGTCCTGCACGGATTCCGTGTCCATCTGCATCTCTGCCGCCATCAGAACATCAGCTCCGATACGATCGTATCAAGGAATGCAATTTCCCCGGACGTGAACACCGTGCCGAGTATGAGGATAAGGACGAGAAGAATAATGATCGGCCATTTCATGCCCGCCGGGGTCTTGTATGCCACGATATCACGGTCACCCGGTCCCTGCGATACCGTCGTGAACGTGCTGATCACGTAATAGCCAAGGGAAGCCGCCGCAATAAACAGCAGGACGAGCAGGAGGGCGAGGGCGGGCAGCGAGACCGTGAAGAGCTGGGTGAGGATGAACAGCTTGGAGAGGAAGACCGGAAAGAGCGGCATACCGATGATCGCAAGGCCGCCAAGAATGATCCCCCATGCGGCCACCGGCTGGAACCGGAATACGTCATGCATGTCGTCCACAGCATCGGCCGAGAGCGGGCTGTGGTACTGGCGGTGGAGGATCCCGGCCGAGAAGAAGAGGCCGGCCTTCGTGAAGGAATGGGCCATCACATGGAAGAGCGTCCAGAAGATGGCGAGGGGGGTTGCAATCGCAAGACCGATTAAGATGAGACCCATGTTCTCGATACTGGAGAATGCGATCAGTTTCTTGAGTTTCTTCTGCGGCAGCATGGAGAAGGCTGCAATGCCAACCGTAAGGAGACCAGAGACCAGGAGCAGGATCGTTACCGTGGAGACCGCGGTGGTCCGGTGGACGATCGCAAAGACGCGGATGATACCATAGATCCCCACGTTCAGGAGTACACCGGAGAGAATGGCGCTGACTGCCGAGGGTGCCCGCACGTGGGCTTCCGGGAGCCAGGTATGGAAGGGGAAGATGCCGGACTTGGCCGCAAGCCCGATGAAGATGAGGGCAAAGGCCGCGATCATCATGCCGGCAGGATACGCCGGCGCCTGCTGCATCAGGACCGTCCAGTTCAGGGTCCCGGTGCCAAAGACCGACCGGGAGATCTGAAAGAGGAAAACCAGGCCGACAAATGAGAAGAGCATCGAGACCGATGCGATGAAGATGTACTTGATGGCGGCATCGATGTTATCCCTTGCATACAGGATGGCGATGAGTATTGCCGAGACAACGGTTGTCAGTTCGGTAAAGATCCAGAAGAGGGCAAGGTTGTCCGAAAAGAAGGCAAGGACAATGAGGGCAAGGAGGAACGCCCATGCCCCATAGAACAGCTTCAGGCTCCCTCTTCCCAGCTCATGGCTTTCGAGCAGGTTGTCAACATACCCCCGGGCATAGATCGCGGCAAGCAGGAAGATGATCGTGGCGATGAGCGCCTCATAGATGCCGAGATGATCGATGAAGAAGTACTGGTTTCCCAGCACAAAGGACAGGACCGGGACCTGCCCGGAGAGGAGAAGCCATACTGCAAGGATCAGGAAGACCGCGGCTTCACCAATGCAGATCGAATTCATCTGCCGGTGGGTCCGGCTGACCGCAACGAGCACGAGCGCTGCGAATGCGGTGATGACAAAGGCTGCAATTATCATGATCCGTCCTCCGTATCCTCAACAAGGTGGAAGCGGTGGAGGCGGTCGTGATATTCTTCCAGGGTCGAGTCCAGGCCAACCGAGAGGATCGTAGTCAGCATGACAAGGATTATCAGGTCGATGACTATCAAAAACTCGATGATAAACGGCAGTTCGGTGACGAACATACCGAAGAGCAGGACACCATTCTCCATGGAGAGGTACCCGAGTACCTTCGTGATGGCCCGTTTCCGCGAGAACGTGACCATCATGCCCATCAGCATCAGGGATATGCCGATGACCGCCCCGAAGAAGAAGAGGCTGTCCCGGGCTGCGGTGCCCGTGAGGATATTTGAAAGCGCGAGGTAGATAAAGAGGATCACCGCCATGGAGAGGAGGAGCGAGGTGGTGGGGCTCAGGAAATGGAACTCGATATCGCGCTTGATCCGGATCCGTTCCTGGATATTGGTGATGAAGTAGGGGATGATCAGCACCTTGCTGATGAACGTGATGAAGGCTATGGCAAGCAGGACCGGAGTGCCTTCATGGAAGTAGAGGGCGAGCGCCATGCAGACCAGCGTCAGCGACTGGAAGGCATAGGCCGACACCAGCGTGATGAGGTTCCTCGTGGAGATGATGTATGCCGCCGTGATGATAACGACAGCGAAGAGTACCCGGATAACCGACTCGATGAATGCGTTATCGATCATATGAACACCTCGATGATGATGATGAGCGTGGAGAAGAAGAACGCCATGATGAAGAGGCTCGGGAGGCGGAAGAAGCGCATCTTGGCCATCGACGATTCAAAGAGCCCGATGATACCGGCAAGGATGGTCCCCTTCAGGACAAACAGGACTATCGCGACCACAAGCGCCCCGAGCGTCAGGGTTGTTGAAAGACCGAACGGAACAATGAGATTGATGAGCAGCGCCATCAGGAGCGTCAGCTTGACTGCCGAGGAGAGTTCCATAAGGGCAAGGTTGGGGCCTGACTGCTCGAGGATCATACCCTCGTGGATCATGGTCAGTTCGAGATGGGTCTCCGGGTTGTCGACCGGGATCCGGGACGTCTCGACTATCAGGATGATGAAGAGGGAGATAGCCAGCAGGATCAGGGTGGGCGTGGAAGCGGTGCCGGAAGCCACCGAAGCGGTGAACATGGCAAAGACATTGAGGGTCTTGAAGACAAAGGCGAGTGCGGCAAAGACGATGATGGTCGTAGGCTCGATGATGGCCGATATGCTCATCTCCCGGGAACTGCCCATTCCCCCAAACGAGCTGCCGGCATCGAGACCGGCAACCGCCATGAAAAATTTTGCCAGCGCAAGGAGGTAAAGCAGGAGGATGATGTTCCCAATCCCCCCGACCGGCTCCGGCACGAACACGAGCGGGACGAAGAGTGCCGCAACCAGGATCGCTGCGATGCTCACGATCGGGGTTATCCTCATGATCCACGAGGAATGGGCAGAGTAGATTGTCTCCTTTTTCACGAGCTTGGCCAGGTTGAAATACGTCTGGAACAGGGACGGCCCCCGCCTCCCCTGGGTCCAGGCCTTCACCTTCTTTATGATGCTGACAAACAGCGGGGCGATTGCCAGGACGACAAGCGTGTTGATCACGAGGTAAAAGATAAATGAGAGGCTCATGCCAGCCACCCCAGGTACACGATGATGGCGATCACGGCGCAGAAGACATAGAGGAGATACGTGTCAAGACACCCGTTCTGGAACCGGGAGATCAAGGTTGCAGCCTGGTACGAGAACCGGGCCACCGGAAGGTAGAGGTACTCCTCAAAGATTTTCATGAGCCGGATATCTGCCGTGCCTTCCGCGAAGATGCAGTTCTTCGCATCATAGAATTTCCGCTCGTTCTTCATCTCCGTGCGGTAAACCGTCGAGAAGATGATCTCGATGGGCTCCGAGAACCCGTGGCCGGAATATTCCATGGCCGGCTGGAGCGAGGGGGTTCCGCAACCCCAGGTCCCGGTCACCCTCACCTCGCGGGAGGCCGTGAAGAACAGGACTGCGTACGCGAGAACACCCATGGCAAGGAGCAGCAGGCCGACAAGGAACATATCGGGGATCGGCACCGTTAATCCTGCCAGCAGGAAGAGCTGGGCGGCAAAGAGGCCGAGAAGGATACAGGCAGCTGCAAGCAGTCCCGGCCCCAGCAGCATCAGGAACGGCACCTCCTTTGCCCCGCTGCTCTCCGGGGATCGCGGGAGGGCGAGGAAGATCGACCCGAATGCCTTGACAAAACAGGCAGCGGAGAGCGCACTCGTGAGGGCAAAGAGCCCGAGGCAAAGGAACAGGAAGACCTTGAAGAGCGGATCGGCTATCGCAACGGACGAGAAGAAGGATATGAAGATCAGTATCTCGCTCGCAAACCCGTTCAGCGGGGGAAGGGCTGCGATAGCGAGCGCCCCGACAAAGAACAATGCGGAGGTGTAAGGCATCCGGTGGACAAGCCCGCCCATGCGCTCGATATCCCGGGTGTGCGTTGCATGGACAACGGATCCCGCGGTCAGGAAGAGGAGGCTCTTGAACATCGCATGGTTGAGGGCATGGAAAAGGGCACCCAGCAGGCTGAGGTCAGCGAGCGCAGTCAATCCATAGCTGGCAAAGATGACATATAAGCCGATGCCGGTGAAGATGATGCCGGTATTCTCGATACTGCTGTAGGCGAGCATCGCCTTGATATCGTACTCTTTTAAGGCATAGATGATCCCCAGGATCGCCGAGACAATCCCCAAGACAAGGATCAGGACTCCCCACCACAGGTCGGGAGAGAAGACGTCCAGCAGGAAGCGGAGGAGACCGTAGACCGCGATCTTCAGCATGACACCGGACATGAGCGCCGATAGAGGGGTCGGGGTCGCGGGATGGGCATACGGGAGCCACTTGTGGAACGGGATTACCCCCGCCTTTATGGAGAATCCAAGGAGCAGCGCAATGAATGCGAGGGTTGAGAGTAACGAGACGCCCGTATGCGTGAAGTCAAAGGAGCCGGTCTGCCCGTACAGGAGGACGATCCCCAGCATCACAAAGAGGGTGGATAACTGGGTCATTACGAAGTAAAAGATCCCGGCCTTCCGGATCTCGGGCCCGGCATAATCGTACATGACGAGGAGGAATGAGCACCCGGCCATCAGTTCCCAGAAGACGAGGAACGCAAAGGTATTGGCCGAGACGACGACGAGCGCCATCGCGAGGATGAAGAGGTTGGTGCAGGCACAGAGCAGGTTCCTGCGGGAGCCGCCTTCGAGATGTTCAACATACTCGGCTGCATACAGGGCAACGCAGGCGGATACCAGTGCAATGAGAAGAAGGAAGAACGCGGCAAGGCGGTCTGCTGAGAAACTTAAGGAGAGTTCCGCGATCGGCTGGTACACCGTCAGCGAGAGTCCCTCACCGGTGATGAGGATCAGGAGGGCAAAGAGGGCAAGAGCAGCGGACCCGGCAACCGTGCAGCCATGCGAGATCGTCCTGTGGATGCGCTGGTTCCGGGAAGCGGTTGCAAGCGGGAACAGGATGCCGGCGACAAGCACCAGCAGGGCAATGATGAACAAGGCCTCTTTCAGCATGGAATCACCGTGGATATATTGACCGCGTTACTACCCACACGGACACCGGTCATGAACCGTGCGGAAGGTTGATGGGATGCGGGGATGATCGTAGAGAGAAACATTCAGATCATCGGGGATGTCAATCTAACACGGTTATTTCTCTATCCTTATATTTATAATGGCGAGAGTGACAAAAAACCCGGAATTTTACAGGGTTTTGCATGCGGATGCCGGTACCAAACCGTTGCGGAAGGACAAAAAACGAAAATATTCACCCGGAATGGAATAATACCAGGATAAAAGGGAGTTTTCTGACTCGCGCGCCGGGTGGCAACGCCGGTCAGAGTTCTTTTTCGATCTCGTTCCTGATCCGGTCAAGAGCGATCCGGCCGATCTTGGTTACCCGGTCATTGACCAGGACCATGGGGATGGGGGGATAGTCGCGCTCGATGATGGCTTTGATCCGTGCCGGAGCACCGTCATC
>JBAYMI010000081.1:0-8453 GCA_041663625.1 Methanoregula sp. | reverse complement strand
TCGGAAGGATCCATGGTCATCCGGAACAGCGAGTGCTTCCGCTCCAGGATCCCGGTAAGAGTTATCCGGGCCTTCTTGAAATCATCGAGGTTATTGCCAATCCAGTTCTTCTTGCTCCCGATATTCCCGGGCTTCCGGCCTGCAAGTTCAAGAGCCGCAGAACAGAATTCCTCCGGGTTTGCAGGTGCTGCAAGCCGGGACAGGAACGGGCGGATCTCCTGCAGGAACAGTGCCGCCCGGTCGTTGACACCCTCGTATACGGATGCAAACGCGAGAAGGGCACGCAGGCTGGAAGCAAACGAGGGATCATTCCGCAGTGCAGCGATCTCCGCGTCACGGAATGCAGAGACTTCGGTCTTCCAGGCATCGAGCACAGCGGTTTCATCTTCACGAAGGGCCGCGAAGAACCGGGCATACCGCTCCCGCTTCCCGTACATGGCAGAGAGCATCGTCTTCAGGGTGTACTGGTCGGTGATGGAGAGGACATGGACCAGCGCCTCGTTGACCGGGCCTTCCTGCCGGGTGTGGATCAGGTCCTCGTACGCTGTGCTGTGGATGCGGGAGACCTGCTGCTCGTCAAGCACCGCAAAGCCGGGTTCGAGGCCCGCCTCGATCGGGAATTCCCGAAGCACCTGTGCGCAGAACGAATGGAAGGTCTGGACCGGCGCGATCATGAAATCCTCGGCCGCCTTCTCCCACTGCGGGCCTTCCTGCCGGAGGATCTCTGCCCGGATCCGCTCCTTCATCCCGGCCGCGGCCTTGTCGGTGAAGGTCAGGGCAAGGATCTGCGGCACGGTTACGCCGCGTGTCCTGATAAGGTCGATATATTTCTGGACCAGCACGTAGGTCTTGCCGGTGCCGGCGCCGGCCGTGACCACCATGCTCCGGTCATGCAGGGTGATAGCTTCGCCCTGCCTGGGTGTTGCTGCCATATCAGGTCTCCTCCCCGCACGGGAAGACCCGGTAGGGATCGAACCGGCAGATCCGTTTGAACTCGCAGTACTCGTTCTGGCATTTCTCTTTGCAGGGCAGCGGGAACCTGCCGTTCCGGATCCCCTCGATATACGCAAAGGTGCAGTCCCGCGAGTGCCGGATCATGCCGGTAAAATCCGGAGAGATGCGGGGCTTTGCAACCATCAGGTCTTTTACTGCGAAATCCGCGAGCACGATGCTCCGGTCCACCTCGCGCCGGATCGTGTAATATCCCCCGCCGATCCCGTGGTTGCCGGTGATCTTCTCGAACGCGAGCAGGTAGAGCGGCAATTGCAGGGCAGTTCCCGCTTCGATATCCTTTGCCTTATGATGCTGTGCGCCGGACTTGTAATCATAGATCACAAAGTCCCCGTCGGGCGAAAGATCGACCCGGTCGATCCGGCCCCGGATGAAAACCTTCCGGTCGCCATCCGGTGACACGAGCTCGACCGGTTCCGGAGACGAGGCAGGATCGTCCGATTCGTTCGTGCCCATGCCAAAAGAAAATTCGAACCGGGTGGGGACGAGCGGCGAATCCTCTTCTTCCGTCTCATTGAGAAGGAAGCGTTCGAAATAACCGGGGCCGGTATGCGTGTCCCCGAGCATCAGGATCCGGGTCGCATCCCAGAGCGGGCTCTGGAAACGGTACTTGTCCAGCTCTTCATTGGCAAGCCTGAGGATAAGGTCCGTGGCATCCTTGAGGGAGGATGGGCTCACCCGGGTCCGGCCATTGGCACGCCACTGCCGGTAAAACGTGCTCAGGACATCGTGGATGGCCGTCCCGCGATCCTTTGACGAGAGGTTCGGCTCCACTTCCGGAAGGGCCCTGATGTTAATCACCCGGTTCAGGAAATAGGCGAACGGGCAGGCCGCATAGGTCTCAAGGCTTGTCGGGGACCAGACATGATCCGGGCTGTACTGTCCGGCCAGCCGTTCACGGATCGGCTCAGCACCGGAAATAATGCCATCATAGGGCGAGTCACAGGCACCCCGCCGGTAATACCGTTCCATGTTGATCCGTTCCACGAGATCGCTGATACCATGCGTCTCCGGGATCAGGTTGAGTGCAGCACACGCAGCTTCATCGCGAATCATATCCCCGGCCCGGACCGCCGCAGTCCGGCGGGACGCAGGCAGACTATGTGCAGAAGATCCCGGCCACGGAAAATCCCCGGTTCGCATCCGGACCCGTTCGAAGAATGCGGAGGTAAGCAGCGTTTTCTCGCCATCGGCAAGCGGGGCGCTGAGGTACACGATCTTCTGCGCCGCAAGCAGGGCTGCAATAAAATAATATTGTTCTTTACGGAGAATTTCGGCAAGGGTACGGGTCCCCATACGGTTATTTTCGAGCGAGTTGGTGAAGGGAAGCCGGGTTGTCAGCCGGGGAAAGGTGCCTTCAACCAGCCCGCCGATGAAAACAACCGGGAATTTCAGGTGCAGGCATTCAAGAAGACCAATGACCGCGACACCATCGGAATCCCGGAGGCCACTCTCATCCCGCTCTTCGGCAATGACAGAAATAAACCGGGAAAACTCCCCTGCATCGATGGACTTGTCAGCTGGGATCCAGGCTCCACTGGCAAGTGATTCAAGCCGGGAACAGAACTTATGATATTCCTGGATTTCCCGATCCCTGGTCTGTTCATCCGGGGATTCGTAGAGGTACGGGATGTTCCATGACGCAAGAAATTCCAGGAATCCATGGATATGATCCCGGAGGCTTTGCTCTTTGGAGAGAATATGCAGGTAGTCCCTGAGAATCCGGACTCCCGTCTGCACACGCTCAACTGCCTGGACCGATATGCCCGGGTAGTTCTTCGCTTTTTCCGGATCGGTTAATTCCTGATGGAGCCAGTCCAGCTGCCGGTCCCAGGAGGGATATGGACCATCGATCTGCGCATACCGGGAGACCAGATCGACTTCAGCAGCATCGAGGCGGGATGTCTCATCCGGCGCACCACGATTCCGGAAATAGGGGCTGCCAACAAGTCTCACAATATCTTCGCGGGCATATCCGCTGGCAGCGAGACGGGCAATACCGGCCAGGAACTGGATGACCGGTGATTCAGACAGCCGGGGGCTCACGGCAGCATTCCACGGGATTGCGAACTCTTCAAACACCTCCTCAATAAGACCATAATCCCCGCCGTGGAGATCCGGAAAAACCACGGCGATATCACAAAGGGGAGTTCCGTCAGCGTTCAGCCGTGCAATCTCCGCTGCGATACCCTGTACTTCTGCATAGCGGGAAGGAAACGTCCGGACATGAAAAAAATCTTCGGATCCAAGAGACCCGGTCTCTGAAAAAAGACCCGTTATTTTGGATCGCACGGACAAAGGATCGGATGCCGGTTGTGCTCCGGGCTGGACTCCTTTGGCAATCCGGCTCCGGAAGATATTTGGATCGATCCCGTCGGGAACAAAGAGACAGGTGTTCGCCGCATGTTCCCGTACGGTAGTGAAGAGATCCTGTTCGAGCGGCAATGGTTCATAAAATCCATAGATGAAGACCATGCCGAGCGGGGATGATGCCGAGCGGTCCAGGTGATTGATCGTCCATTCAGGGAGGGTATCGTCATCAACAAGTTCCAGGCGCCCCAGATAGTTCCGGTATTCCGTGATGATCGTGTCAAGCTGGTCGCTCTTTTTACTCTGGAGATCCAGGAGGCATTCAGGAAATGCGACTTTCCGCCTCCAAGTAACATTCATGAATGTTATGAGGTCCGCAATGGTACCGGGTGCGGGGTGTTCGCGTGAATGGAATAACGGAACATTCACTTCCGGATCCTCAAGAATGTTCGTGAGGAGCAATTTTGATTCACTTTTCGACAGGTACCGCCCGGTGGTCCGGTTCTCTTCAAAGATAATTTTGCAGAACCCGTCCAGCGTACAGATTCGTGACGAATTGAACGGGATGCTCTTTGCCGCGAGGGTATCGGAGACAGAGACGACAAATCGTTTTGTCGGGAGAATCAGCCAGCTCGTGAAGGGATCTTCTGTTGCGGCAGTGACGAAACGATGGATGAACGTTTCCAGCTCTTCCCCGGGAAGTCCATACACTACAGAGACGTCCCGGCCAGAGGATTCCAGGGAAGATTGCGCTGGCATGGTATGTGATCAATCTGCCGGAAGAAAAAGGCAGGGATCTATTCCAGGAACTTGTCGAGCGGGATAGTCTCGATCGTATCCTTCGTCACGGCAGTGACATCGATCTCGCGGGCTTCGGCTTCCTTGGTTATCTTCCTGACATCGTGTTCCAGATCCGCAATCGGGATGAGTTTCTTGCGCTTCTCCATGGGCGGATTCAGCTTCTCGGCTTTCTCATAGTCCACGACTTTTTTGAGGATATCGTCCGGGAGGGATTCGCAGTTCTTGAGGAGCCCCAGGAATTCATTGAAGAAGTACGTGTCGACCTGCATCCGGCGTTTCGTTGCATGGGCGAACTTGCCGATCACATGGCAGATCTTCTCCCGGTCTTCGGGGCTCAGCTGGTCAACGAACTGGTAGTCCTCGATCTTCCGGAGGGCGAGGACAACCGGCTCAAGGCATTCGTGGGTGACAACATACACCTGGTAGTCGGCCATGTCGAGATGGTAATCATCCAGGTATCCAAGCGTGTTTGCAGGAACAACGAGGAAGATATCCTTCTTGACATTCTCCTCCTTCGCATACTTCTTTGCAGCCTCGGCCTGGTTCCTGATATAGGTCGGGAAATTCCCGAGTTCATCGGAATTCTTCGGGCTCTTGGCATCGAAGATGACGTACTGGTCAGCGATGATGACGGCATTGTCCGGCTTTTTCGTGGAGAAGGGGAATTTTTCCTTGTCGCAGTATTCAATGGTGTGCCGCTGGCAGATCGAACGCAATGATTGTTCGACAACTTCCTCGTGCTTCTTCCAGGTCTGCTCCATTGCGGCAAATTCCGATCGGATCTCTGCATCGCGTTCGGCCTGCACCCGGAGCCGGTCTTCTTCAAGCTGCTTTTTGAGAGACACCAGTTCCGTTACCCGGGCATCGTGTTCGCGGATACGCTCTTCGTCTTTCTGCCGGAGTTCGGCAAGAGTTTTCTGAGACTCCGTGTACTGGAGATTCATCTGGTCATACCGGGCGGTGAGGGCAGCAATATCGGCATGCTGTTTCTGGATGAGCTCCCTGTTCTTCCGGTCGGACTCGGTAAGCCCTCCTGCTTCGTTCTCCCGCGAATTAATCTTCTGCAGGAGATCCTCGTTCCTGGATGCGAGGGCAATCAGGTCTCCTTTCAGCCGGAGAATCTGATCTTCGCCATTTGCAAAGGCTTCGGCACTCGTTGCCCGTTCGCGCTCTTTCTCCGTGATCTTCTCATTCAGGGATCGCACGGATTCGGTCATGCGATCATTGAGCGCCTGGTACCGGTTTTGTTCGGAGAGGAGTTCCTGCTGCACCTGGGATCCTTTTTCACGCTGGAACTCCGCATCCCTCTCAAGATCCCGGTTGCGCGATGCGAGCCTGGCTATCTCCTGCTCGTTTTCCGATACAAGGGTCTGGAGCCGCTGGTATTCACCAAACGCATCGTACCCGGCAGATACCATGGAGCTCCACGAGAAAAGGCGTTCAAAGAAACCAATGTTCTTGATGCGTTCAAAAAACCGGCGAAGATGTTCGAAAGGGGGAGCGTCCATGGGTTACACCGTAAGGGATCTTATTGGAGGGAGTGTCTGAGAATTTCTTGGAGTATTCTCCTTATTAACATACTGGGAGATGGGTGAAAATGAGACTTTCCACCGGACCCGGAAATTTTCCGGGATGGATGACCGGGGTTAAGGCTCCGCGCCGCGATCCGGATGCGCCTGGCACTACAGTTCCGATCGGGCCTCCGCAGGAATGTACCGGGTCTGCCCTGTCGGGCCGGAGGGGACGATCGCGGATTATTTATCCGGTACAGATGAACAGTATATACCGCAGGTAAACCCTTACGGAACAATCCGGTATGTCTGAACAATTCCTGATCCCCCGCGAGCTGCCTGAAGCGTCTGATGAGTATGCAGCACCGGACGCCATGGGCACAACCAGCCGGGAAACGCTCGTCTCACAACCGGGTGGTTTACCTGAAACATCAGGGCCAGGTACCGGGATAGTATGCCGGAGCCCCGGGCGGGCCGGGACCAATGCAGAGGGGCGGGAGAGGAACCGGCAACGCGGGCAGGATCCGGAAACGAGAGAGATGCAGAGGGCCAGCTCTGTACCGGGATGATGAATTATGCCCTGCTGTCCTGTCTGTTCCAGCGATAAAGTATACAGTCTTCTCAATACCTGGCACTGCAAACGGTGCAAGAGTATCTGGAAAGAGGGAGAGGAAGACTCAGGCCGGTCCACTGCCTCCAGCCCTGCGGGCACGTCACGGAGTGCCAGGAAAAAGACCGAACCCCTGGAGACACGGCTGGAGAGGAGACTCACGGTCTGCCTTGAGAGGTCAGACGGGAAATTCTGTATCGATACCATGCCCTGGCAGGCCGGGGATATTTCCCGGGAACTGTTCATGAGGTACCTGAAGCGGTGCGTGAAAGACCGGACCCTGGCAGAAACGAAAGATCGTTACGGGCGGATCTGGTATTCCCGGTGAGGAGAAGAAATCCGGTTTGTCATGAACCCGGACCCGGGAAGAAACAACAGGGAGTCTTCCTTAACGGCAAAGAAGGGCCAATGGAGGAACTGGTGAACGGGATGGACAAGAGAACGCCTGTCGTCCGGGTGACAGACTGTGCAGAACGGATTCCGGACCGACCCCCGGTTTAATTATTCTTCTCACCAACATCTCTCACAGGACAACCGATCATGACTGCCACGGAATCCCTCCCCCATCACATCATTCCCAAAGAACGGATCGGCAACGTCATCGACGCCATCTACGCGTTCTCCATGACGCTGCTCGTCACCACCATCAGCGTCCCGCCCAAGTACCTTCACGAGGAAGTTGCAGAACCGGTGCAGGAGATCATAGTAAACGTGCTCCCGGACATCCTCCACTACTTCATCGCGTTCATCATCCTCGCGCTCTTCTGGTACTTCGAGCACCAGCGGTTCCGTCACCTCATCCATCTCGACCGCCCGATCCTCTGCATGAACATCGCAAGCCTTGCATTCGTCTGCCTCATCCCGTTCACCACGAACATAGCCGGCGACTTCCCGTACGACACCTTCGGGGCGATCCTCTTTGAAGTGAATATCTTCATCATCGGCATGGTAGCCTTTGTCCAGTGGATCTATATCATGCACCGGGGAAACGACCTCGCCCCCCGCCTGGACTCGCTCTGGATCCGCCGCGAACTGAAATGGGCGCTGGTCTTCCCGGCGCTGGCACTCATCGGGATTGTCCTTGCCTTCTTCCAGCGGCAGGGGAGCTCCGCGATCTTCCTCATCGCTCCCATCATCATGGCATTCCTGTTCTGGAAGGACCCGGTGAAGACGTCCACTCCTAATAACTGAACCCGGACCGCACGGATTACCTGCAGGACAAAACAGGCTCATAATTTTTTACACGGGAGAAAAGCGGGATGAGGACAAAACCCCTCTGCCAGTTCCCCGGGGAAGGAACGGGGTGCATGGGAATGCCTCCCGGTAAATGCTGTTAATCCCCTCATATCGAGTAATTCCCCCGGTCATGCGAGGGAATCTCAACCGGGGGATGCCCACGCGGCGGGGGCAAAGCCGAAGGCGGAGCCCCCGAGAGCGTCACGTAAAGGATCACATAATTTCCCATGAAAATCACCCCCACTCCTGGATATGATGATGGGGGCTGATGCCCCCATACCCCCACGTATGATAAACGCCGCCGCCCCCTTTCGGGTGCGCCCAAGCGGCGGATCAGTGCCTCTCCACAATTTGAAAACAACGTATTGCACCGCCATGCCTCGGAGAGGCCCTGAGGCGGGGAGCCATCGCCAGATTACATTCTCACCATTTTCACGATCCGGGTGCGAACCGGGAGTTCATGTGCGTTTCAACAGAGCAAAAATAGTGATCTCTCAAGACCTTTTTTTCAATTGGCCGGACAATGCCCGTGAACAGGAACAGATGCCGGAAAATACCGGACACGATAGTTACGTAAAGGAAAACAGAATCGCAAAAAAAGAGAATATTATTTCTTCGGCACCGGGTTGAACACGTTCTGGTAGATCATGTCGCTGCCCGTGTTGTTCAGCCGTGCACGCTCTTCCTTCTCCTCGACATATGCCATGAGCGGAAGTTCCATGTTCACACCCGGGGTGTGGCCGAACATCTTCTCGAGTTCAACCTGCTGGGCGTGCATGAAGAGCGCGTTCGGGATTTCCGCTGCGCAGACTTCCTCGCACTGGCCGCAGTTCACACAGGAGTCGGCAATGTGCGAGTACCGGATCAGGTGGAACATGAAGTTGACCGGCAGTTCGCCGGGCGGCACCATGGCCGGGTTCTTGGTCGTGCAGTCGACACAGTAGCAGATCGGGCAGACATCAATGCACTGGTAG
>JBAYMI010000080.1:0-8521 GCA_041663625.1 Methanoregula sp. | reverse complement strand
AGAAAAACGGCGATGTCCGGATCATCCTGTGGAACTCAGCGCCACTCTGTGAAAAGAACAGTACGGCGGGCTTTTCAACCATGGCCCAGGGCCTGGATATCACCGAGCGTGTGAACGCAGAGGAATATCGCGGACAAATCCACGCTGAAATGGAGATCCGGGTACGGGACAGGACAATGGAACTGAAAAGTGCCGTTGAATCCATCGGCACCGAACGGCACCGGCTTTTCGATGTCCTCGAGACGCTCCCGGTCTACGTCTGCCTGCTCGACAAGGATTACCGGATGCCGTTTGCCAACCGGTATTTCCGCGAAGCCTTTGGCGAGTCGAAAGGGCGCCGGTGTTACGATGCCCTCTTTTCCCGCAGCGAACCCTGTGAGATCTGTGAGACCTATAAAGTTATGAAGACCGGTGCGCCCCATGAGTGGTCCTGGACCGGCCCGAATGGCAGGGACTATGAAGTCTATGATTTCCCGTTCACCGATTCTGACGGCTCATCGATGATCCTCGAGATGGGAATCGACATCACAGAACGGAAAAAAGCCGAGGAAGAACGGGCAGCCCTCGCATCCATTGTCGAGCACACTGACGATGCAATTATCGGAAAATCCCTGGATGGCATCATCAGGAGCTGGAACAGCGGTGCTGAGAAAATATATGGTTATTCTGCACAGGAGGCAATCGGCCGGCATATCTCGATGCTCGTGCCTCCCGATGAGGATGATGACCTGGAATTTATCCTGGGCCAGATCCGGAACGGCAAGCCGGTCTTCCAGTATGATACTGTCAGGATGCGCAAAGACGGGTTATGGATTCAGGTCGCGCTTACCATCTCTCCCATCAAAGACCGGAACGGGACACTGATCGGCGCGTCTACGATCGCCCGGAATATCACGGAACGAAAGAAGTCTGAAGATGCACTTGCGAAGGCAAATGCGTATAACCGGAGCCTGATTGAAGCGAGTCTTGACCCGCTCGTCACCATTGCCCCGGACGGGACGATCAGTGACGTCAACGAGGCTACGATCCGGATCACCGGTTTCTCCCGGAATGAACTGATCGGGACCGATTTTTCGAACTACTTCACCGAACCCGCGAAAGCAAAGACCGGTTACGTGAATGCGTTCCGGGATGGCTCGGTAACAGATTATGCACTGGAGATCCGGCACCGGAACGGGCAGGTAACCCCGGTCCTCTATAATGCGACGGTGTACCGGAACGGTTTTGGAGAGGTTATCGGTGTCTTTGCCTCTGCCCGGGACATCACCGAACGGAAAAAAGCCGAAGATGCCCTCGCGAAAGCGAATGCCTATAACCGGAGCCTGATCGAGGCGAACCTTGACCCGCTTGTCACGATTGCTCCTGATGGTACGATAAGCGACGTCAATGAAGCAACGATCCGGGTCACCGGGTTCTCCCGGAACGAGCTGATCGGAACCGATTTCTCGGACTATTTCACCGAGCCTGCGAAAGCAGAGGCAGGGTACGGGAAGGCATTCCGTGACGGGGCGGTGACCGATTACGAACTGGAGATCCGGCACCGGAACGGGCATGTGACCCCGGTCCTTTATAACGCAAGCGTATACCGGGATGTACTCGGAAATGTCACCGGTGTCTTTGCCTCTGCCCGGGACATAACCGATCGGAAAAACGCCGAAACAGAGCTCCGTAAAGCACACGATCTCCTTGAGCAGCGGGTGAAGGAGCGGACGGCAGAACTGGTGCAGTCCAATGCCCAGCTCAAAGGAGAGATCTCCCAGCGCAGGATCGCAGAATCCCTGGTAAAAAGAACGGTATCCGAACTGCATGCTGCCATTGAATCGACAGCGGACGGGATTTATGTCGTTGACCGGGCCGGCAGGATCATCCGGTATAACCAGAATTTTGCATCCATGTGGAAGATCCCTGACGAACTGCTGCAAAGTGGTGACGATCGGAAGATGTCAGAATACTTAAGAACCCTGGTAAAAAAACCGGTGGCATTCAAAGATAGTGATGAACATCATCCTCCCAAGGATCGTGAGACCTATGATATGCTGGAGCTCAAGGACGGCCGGATCTTTGAACGGTATGAAAAACCCCAGAAGATGGAAGCAGCTATCATCGGCCGGGTATTGAGTTACCGGGATGTTACCGACCGCCGTCGCGCTGAGGACAAACTCCGGGCCTCGCTCGAGGAAAAAGAGATCCTGATACGGGAGATCCACCACCGGGTCAAGAACAACCTCCAGATCATCACGGGCCTGCTCGATATGACCCGGATGAGGACGAAGGATACGGCAACAACCGAGATCCTGACCGATATGATGATGAAGATCAAGACCATGGCCCAGATCCATACACGGCTGTACGAGAGCAAACAGGTCGATAAGATCAATATGGGTGACCAGATCCGGGACCAGGTGGCCGATCTCTCCAATATCTACGGCAGATCCGGCCCGGAGATCACCTGCCAGGTGGATGCAGAGGAACTCAATCTGCCGGTCGATCAGGCCATTCCCTGTGCACTGGTGGTCAATGAAGCCCTGTCCAATTCCTTCAAACATGCCTTTAAAGGGCGCAGGCAGGGGACCATTCAGGTCTCTGCACGGCTCGATAACGGAATGATCCATATCCGCATCCGGGATGACGGCACCGGCATTCCAAAGGATGTAGATATCGACCGTACAACCAGCCTGGGCCTGAAACTGATCCGGAACCTGGTGCAGCAGTTGCGGGGAACCCTGATTATCGGGAGCGCAGATCCCGGAACTGCGGTGAATGTTGACTTCCCGCTCGGTACGGAGTGATGAGAATAATGTCGAAAATTCTTGTAGTGGATGATGAGGCGATCATTACCATGCAGCTCGAAGAACGGCTGCATGCGATGGGATATACGGTTGTGGGCATGGCAGCATCCGGTGAGGATGCGATCGAGAAGGCACGACGGCTATCCCCGGACCTGATCCTGATGGATATCGTTATGCCGGGAAAACAAAACGGTATTGAGGCGGCAAAAATCATCGGTGAAGAACTGGCAATTCCGGTGGTTTTTGTCACTTCCTATGCTGACGATACAATTATCGAGAGAGCAAAACAGGTCGGGCCGTACGGGTATATTGTAAAACCTTTCAATGAACTGGAGATCAAGGCCGCGATCGAGGTTGCCCTGTTCCGTAAAGCCGCTGAGCAGGAACTCCGCAAGGCGGCCCGGGGATCAGAGGGCAGGAGTACCCGGCATAAGGGAAGTGAGGAGGAGGAGAGCGGGGCGGAATATATCGATCTTCCGGAAGTCAAGACGGTTCTCTTAAAAGATATTTTTACCGATATCGTCCTCTTCCTGTACGCCGATCCAACCTTAAAAGAGCCGATCTTCCGGTTTGCCATCGAAGCGGGCTTAAAAAAAGGCGGGCGCAATTTCTTTGCCTATCACCGGTCTGCCCTTCAAAAATATTTTTTAAAGGAGATCCAGGACAAAGACCTCTTCACGCGACGGATAAAAACGGGTGAGGTCTATCTCTTACCCGGCATCCTTGAGAAATGTACCGCATCATTACCCAAAGACACGTCATCCGGCTCACTGCAGGTTCTCCTGGATTTTTCTGAAACGGGAGAATTTTCTGATATCATTACCGTAAAAGATCTCATCCTCGCAAAGAAAAGCCAGGACATCCCCGTCTCGGGTATCATTGCCGTCAACATGGCCGATATCGATCACCACCAGATAAAACAGCTCTCTGACGGTATTGCAAAGATCATCATATCCACCGGAAAAGAGACCACCCTGTCGTTCGCCCACCGCACATTCCCTTCCGAATCCGTCACCGCGGTTCCCCAGGCTACCATCGATGATGTGGTGAAAAAATCCCTTGAACCGGTGGTGCTCTCGCTTCTCGATAAACCCCTTTCCGGGTATGATATTGTCCATGAGATCCACAACCGGTATAATGTCCTCATCCCCCAGGCCCGGATTTACACATATCTCTATGATCTCGAACAGAAAGGTTACCTTGTCATGAAAACTTCCGGAAAATCGAAATTGTATTCCCCGACCGATGCCGGGAAAAAATATATCCATACCCGATTGAATGAATTCAAGTTTGTCTTCCGGCATATCCTGGGAGATGGTGTCGCTGCCATCCCCGCAAACGACAAAAAATAATATTTTTGGGCCTTCGTTTTTCCAATCCCCGGACCCCTGCAATATCCGGTAGAGGTTCTGGCATAAGATACTGCATGGATCGTAATTTCGGATCAGAACAGAAAACCGGATGTAACAAAATTTGAAACAATCCCTGCAACATCTGCCAACCTATATTGGTGGAGCAAAAGAAGGGTGTGATGTGTGGGTATCGGGTACTCACACCAAAGGAAAATGCCATCAGAACCAGGATAAAAATTCCTCCATGATCGCCCAAAGTATCATACGGACAGGACAAATCCCTATGTCACGGAAGCAATACACACACCGGAAAAACCATGGAGTAAACTGCCCGGGGGAAAATCGTTTAGTATGATTATAAAAACAGGGAGTTCCCTGACAGCAGGCAACCCTGCCAGGGAACTTTCATAAAAAAGATGATCCCTGTCATCGTCTGATGGTGATCTCTGACGAAACGGGATCACGCACAACAACGATGACTGATGGCAGGGACAAAAATTTCAGGGAACATTCATTGCACCGGGCCGGGTGTATGAAACTCCCGGCAAAGGATCACTACTATGAAAGAGCGTGAACGATTCAACGACAGCACTGCATTCGATCCACAGGTTCGCATAACTGATGAGGGCAGGTATATTCACGTCAGCATCGGCCTTCCCGGAGTAGCGGAAGAACAGATCCGGATCGATCTTGAAAGAACGACCTTTACCGTAACCATAGCCGACAATGGAAATACCTGCAAAAAAGCCATCGATGTTCCGCAGGGAGCACGGGTTTTCAAAAAGAAGTTCTCTGACGGGATACTGGAGATCATTCTTGAAAAAACCGTACCCTGATTGCGGGATTATGAAGACGCAAAAGGTTTCCCTCATTATCCTGTCGGTTTTCCAAAATTTGTTTCAAAAACTGATTTTTACAAGAGACCCTATTATATCGCACCGTCAATCCCACAGCGGGTGAGATCGATTTCTGTTGACAATCATGCAGGCAGGTTATTTATGACCGGTGAGATCCTGGACAAGATCTGGAGTAATTTTCGTACGGGGAATGGTATTGCCCAAAAGGGCCTCTTCACTGAAATCCCCGCGTACGGAACCCCGTGTCCGGCATATGGCTGCAACCATTGTGATCACCGGCAATGCATCTATGTTGATTTCCTGCGGCATTACTGGAATCATCCGAGGTGTGACTGATCATGTCAGCAACCGGAAATGCATGTGGGGAGAACGGGAGCGATCACCGGGAAGATATCGAGCGCCTGAAAAAAGAACTCGAATTACAGACCCGCCAGGCAGCGGCACGTCTCGACCAGCTGAAATATCTCCAGGCAGATTTCGACAATTTCCGCAAATGGTATGAAAAAGAGAAGGATGTGCTCACCTCCCTTGCGAACGAGAGACTGATAGATGATCTCCTCGTGGTCCTTGATGATTTCGAACGGGCGCTTCCCGCGATCGAACAGGAGAAGAACAAGGAAGGGATGCAGATGGTCTATAAAAAATTTGCAAAAATCCTTTCCGATCATGGGCTTGAACCGATAGAATGCGTTGGCAGGAAATTCGATCCCCATTCCCACGAGGCTCTCTGCATGGAGCAATCCAGCGAAACGGCGGGTACCGTTCTTGAAGAGCTCGGGAAAGGATACCGGTTGAAATCGAAGGTCATCCGGCCGTCGAAAGTAAAGATTGCAGAACACGTCATGGAAGATACAGGTGAGAACAATGGGTAAGGAAAAAATTATCGGAATCGATCTGGGGACATCGAACAGCGAGGCTGCGGTCATGGTCGGGGGAAAGCCGACGATCATCCCGTCAGCGGAAGGAGCAACGGTAGCTGGGAAGATGTTCCCCTCGTACGTGGCGTTCACGGCAGACGGCCAGTTGCTGGTCGGGGAGCCGGCACGGCGGCAGGCCATAACCAATCCTGACGGGACCGTAACAGCAGCCAAACGGAAAATGGGAACCTCGCAGATCTATAAAATCTACAATAAGGAGTACACGCCGCAACAGATCTCGGCATTCCTCCTGCAGAAGATCAAGCGAGACGCTGAAGCATTCCTTGGCGAAACCGTGACGAAGGCAGTCATAACGGTCCCTGCGTATTTCAACGACAACCAGCGGACAGCAACGAAAGATGCCGGAAAGATTGCAGGCCTTGATGTCGTCCGGCTCGTGAACGAACCCACGGCGGCTTCGATGGCATACGGTCTTGATCGCGGCGGAGAATACAAGATCCTGGTCTTCGATCTCGGCGGCGGAACCCTTGATGTGACGATCATGGAATTTGGAGGCGGGACATTTACGGTCCTTGCCACTTCCGGTGACACCCAGCTGGGCGGCACGGACATGGACAATGCCATTTACGAATGGATTGCATCGGAATTCCAGAAGACGGATGGCATTGATCTCCGGAACGACAAGATGGCGGTCAACCGGGTAAAAGAAGCTGCTGAAAAAGCAAAGATCGAACTCTCGACCGTGATGGAAACCGAGATCAACCTGCCCTATGTATCCGCCACGCAGGCAGGTCCCAAACACCTGTCCATAAAGATGAGCCGGGCAAAACTCGAACAGCTGATCGAACCGATCATCAAACGGTGTATCACTCCTTTCGAAACCGCATTAAAGGATGCCAACCTGACCAAGAACGATATCCAGAAAGTGATCCTTGTCGGCGGACCAACCCGCATGCCCGTGGTCCAGAAGTTCATTGAGGACCATGTCGGAAAAAAGATGGAACGCGGAATCGATCCCATGGAATGCGTTGCCATGGGAGCTGCGATCCAGGGAGCGATCCTTGGTGGCGAGATCACGGACATGGTGCTGCTCGATGTCACCCCGCTTACCCTTGGTCTTGAAACCCTTGGCGGAGTACGGACTGCATTGATCGACAGGAATACCACCATTCCTACCCGGAAGAGCCAGACATTCTCAACCGCCGCAGACATGCAGACCTCGGTCACCATCCATGTTCTCCAGGGCGAACGCCCGATGGCAGCCGACAACGTGAGCCTCGGCCAGTTCAATCTTGTCGGATTGCCCCCGGCGCCCCGGGGGATCCCACAGATCGATGTTACCTTTGATATCGATGCTTCCGGTATCCTCAATGTATCGGCAAAGGATCTTGGCACCGGCAAAGAGCAGAAGATGACCATCACTGCGTCGACAAAACTTGCCGACAGCGATGTGAAGAAGATGGTTGGCGATGCCAAACAGTACGAGGAGCAGGATAAGGCCCGCAAGGAAGAGGTGGAAGCACGCAATGCCGCCGATTCCCTGGTATACTCTGCAGAGAAGACCAAAGGCGATCTCGCGGATAAGCTGAACCCGGATATGATTGATCGCCTGAACGGAGCGATCACCGGCGTCAAGGCAGCACTGGGAGGAACGGATACTGCAAAACTCAAGGCAGAGACGGAGAAACTCCGGACGATCCTTGGGGAAGCCGGATCAGCTGCATACCAGCAGGCAGCCCAGCGCCAGACAGAATCGCAGGCACAGCAGCAGGCCGGGCCACAGGACTCTGCTGCGGGCGGGGAACCCTCCGGGAACTCCAGCGGTCCGGGCGGAGAGAATGTTGTCGATGCCGATTTCAAAGTCCATGAAGAAAAATAATATTTTTTCCCCTACCCATGACAAAGGCCGACTATTATGAAACTCTTGGCGTAAAACGGGATGCATCGCCGGATGATCTGAAAAAGGCGTTCCGGCACCTTGCACGGAAATATCACCCGGACCTCAACAAGGGCAGCAAGGAAGCAGAAGAAAAATTCAAGGCAATAAACGAGGCTTACCAGGTCCTTGGCGATCCCGCAAAAAAGGCCCAGTACGACCAGGTGGGACACGCTGCATTCAAACCCGGGGATGCTGCCAGCTACCAGCCTCCCAGTTATGATGACCTATTCCGGGATTTTGGATTGGGAGATATCTTCGATGCGTTTTCCGGTGGATCGCGGAGAGTACGACAGCGTGCGGGAGCCGATCTCCGGTACGATATCGAGATCTCATTGTCCGACGCGTTCTCCGGCACGAAAAATACCGTGGCAATTCCGCATAGTTATGAATGCAGCTCCTGCCACGGAACAGGAGCCGAACCCGGTTACCTGCGGGACTGTCCCAGCTGCAAGGGGACGGGGGAGATCCGGCAACCCCAGCGGATAGGAAACCGCCAGATGATGAACATCGCCCAGTGCCCGGACTGCGGCGGGAGCGGGAAACGGATCGGGAAAGTCTGCAGCACCTGCATGGGGAAAGGTGCAAAAGAGAAAACGCGGAGGATAGACGTAACCATTCCCCGGGGCGTTGCCGATGGCCAGTTCCTGAGAATTGCCGGTGAAGGAGAGCCCGGGGAGAACCGGGGGCCGCCGGGCGATCTCTATGT
>JBAYMI010000079.1:0-8533 GCA_041663625.1 Methanoregula sp. | reverse complement strand
GTGATATTCAGCAGGTAAATCGTCTCCGTCCATACCGGCTGATCGACCTTTCGTTCGGACCAGATGTTCTTCCACACGACCCGGTCCTGGTCCAGGACAAAAAAATTGGAAAATTCATAATATCCATCGGAATTTTCATTCAGGGTGATATTTGGTGACCAGATGACGGTATCCCTGCCAGTAAGAGCTGCTGCCTGGCCGGAACACAGGAGGAGGAAGCAGATGAGTGCCGCCGACAGTACTGCGGCCATCCTCCCGTGTACAGTGACACGCGGCAGCGTGCAGGCTGGTGCAGATCTGCAAACGTGTCCGGTCACCGGGGAGTACATTATATCACCTTGAAAAAAAATTCACGTGGATCGGCATTCGTTGTCATTTTCGGTATCTCCTGTCGATCAGGTAACTGGCTGAAAGGATACCAAACACGGAGATCCCATAGATTACGAGGTTTATTCATTATGGGTGGTGCTCCATCGGAATAACTGAAACGGATTGTGGCGGAACAAATCCTGATATATTTCCGCGGTCCGGGATTTTTGACACGGTCAGGGACTGGTTGTTCAATGCAGCTTTTTGTGATTCCGTCATGCCGTAAAAATAGGCCGGGCAGACGGTTTCCAAATATTTTCCGGCTGATATCTCCCTGCCAGTCAATGCGTTCGATACGGAGATCATGGATTCATTCATGATGCACTGCCCGGTGGAATTCCCCGGAGATTCCGGTTGCTTGTCTTCCGGTACTTCCCGGTAACCGAAAATTGCAATCGCGGCACTACGTTCACCGTACTGCATGCCTTCATCCGGGTTACCGAGATCCGGTACCCTGACTTTCATCCGGGAATACGCATCCCGGACCTCCTGCGGTCGGGATTCCAGATAGCCGGGGTTCATGATCTCCAGGTATTCTCCTGCCGTTATTTCCTGCCCTGCATGCTGTTGCATCCAGGTGGTGACATTTGATGCATGACCTCTATCAGCCTTCTGGAAAGCCAGTACAGAGATTGCGGCGACAAGGACTATTATGACAGCCAGTATCAGGATTTTTTTATTCACGTTCATGGAATGTCCTCGCAGTTTTACCAATAATCAGGTAATTTCCCCATGGATTCACCCGGGATACTCCTTGAATGCAAATAATACCCGGTCATCTGCATCGAGCCTGGCAAGGTTCTTCTCCCGCTCCGCTTTATCAGGTTCCGATCGTGAGGTATACTCAATATACACCCGTTTCATCGGCGTCAGGTTCATCCCGTTGGCGGAAAGCCTCAGGGTATTTGCCTCAATGGGATTGGCAACTACGAGCGGGATCCTTATCCTCCCGTTACTCTGTTTCACTTCCCGCACAAAATCCCAGTTGTTCTCTACTTCGTAGTTGTATACTCCGCCGACTTCCCGGAGAAGGGAGAAGGTACGGTTGTAATCTGCACCCGGGATGTCCAGGCAATACCCGTAACTTCCGGATGATTCATAGGCAGGATAAATTTTTAACCGGTAAGCAGAGGGAACAAAATCGCTGACGATCCCATCGATGTCCGCATCGCTCATCGCAGTATCCACATAGAACCCCGAGAACCAGTCCGCCCGTTCATGCCAGGCCCGGGTAGCCGGTGCAAGTGTGGGCCGGGGACCCGGTGCCGGGTTGACGGGATCATGCAGTTCCGGAAAGATGGTTGTTTCGGTCCTGAAAATATATGTCCCGAGCGCGACGACATCCGGGCTCGTGAGCGGGCGGTCCGGGATATGCCGGACCGTTCTGCAAACCCGGTCAGGTTCCTCACCGCATCATCTGCGTCTTCCCATCGTTCGCAGTTGTCTGCAAAATCCCCGGGCGTTACGTCGGAGAAGATGGAGGGATATGCATCCGTTTCGTTCCCCAGGACGGCAGGCCCGGTCGATACTTCCAGAGTATAAGTATCGACAAGGATCCGGTGGACCTCCCGGGAAGCGGGTTCCTCTGTTTCCAGTATGACCGTGACATTATGACAACAATTGTCTGCAAGGGAATAAACCGGGCGCACGGAACAGACTGTCCCCCGGGGATAGTCCTGCATCGCCCGCTCCCGGGCAATCCTTGTCGCGTTCGTGAGATCGTATTCCCCGGCAGGGGTTTCCAAGCCGAACCGGTGAGAGTACAATCCCTTGTTGGCCGTGACAATGATGTCGCTGACAGGATCCCCGTTCCGTTCGACACCGAAGACGTAATAGAGATTCCTGCCATCGAAGTCCTCGATCACCGCCGGTTCTTTCGTGCTCATCCGGGCATTTCTCCATGAGCGGCCGGCAAAAGTATTAGGCCGGTCGGTCACAATGTGCCAGAGTTTCACGAGAGCGTGGTCCCGTGCGGCCTCAACCGGCACCACATTCTCATTGATCAGCTCATCCGTGACCGGGCGTTCCTCCCGTTCACCTGAGGGTTCTGTCTGCCCTTCTGCGGTATCCGGAGATTCGGCCTGATAATACTGCTTCAGGATACTCGCATTCTGCTCGGAAAGCGGAAGCCTGACATCAATGCCCCGCGCCAGTGCATAATCCACGATCCTGCTGGCATTCGAATCCTGCAACTGCCACTGTATACGGCGGTCCGCATAGCCGCTCTCTGTAATCCCGTCGAGGACAGACTGTGCAATTATGCGGCCTTCATACCCGGGAGGAGCCGGGAATGGTAATACATCGTGGGAAGAATCGTCTACAATGATCTCCTCTTCCGCGCCGGATGTCCTGTTCAGGATCGTGAACATCGTGCCGGTATGGGGATCACTGTAGAAGACCGTCTTTTTTGCAATGACTGTATAGCCCGGGTACTCTGCTTCGACAACGGGTTCAGCTTCAGTCATAAGGAGGGTCCGGTTCCGGGGCGGGGGACTTTCGAAGATCCGGAACACGCCATGCCCCAGCCGTTTGTCTGCTACAGTCCAGAAGAATCCGGGGGCCGTACCATTATTTCTCAGGTAAAATTCGTAATACAGCGGTGCGCCATTGACATCGTAAAGTACAGCCGGCCCGGGGTCGAGTGCGGCTGTGGTCCAGTTCGGGTTTGAACTATACGGTCCCTCAATCGCAAAACCCCAGAAGGTCGAGAGGGTCTGGTTGTACGCTGTCTCTATGGGGACGGTATCAGGATTGGAATTCGCGGGGTTTTCTTCCGGCAGGGATGGGGATGGAGGGATTGCATTGGATCCTGCAACATCCATGCAACCCGCGGCAAGGACAAACAGACATAACGACATTGCCAGCAGTAGGATCAGGATATTGTTTTTCATGGTTTCTCTCCCCCACCCGTTCAGCAGCTGCACCCGGTGCTGTCGCGGGACTTCCACTGGCTGCCGCTTCCCATGTTCCCTTCGACAACCTGAATGTATGCCCCGGTGGTGATCAGGCGCGCCTTCAGCATCCTCTCCGAAGACCGTGCGAGTTTGATTGTATATTTCATCTCTCCTTCCCCGCTGCCCTCCCCGGATATCTCTATCTGTGAAGAGCACTGTTTCCATGCAGGGTCAAGGATAATCGCGGATGTGCCGATAACACGTTCCACCCGCTGTCCATATATCACATAAAACCTGCCGGTGGTCGTGACCGCGGCGAGAGACCGGCCATCCGGATAGAGATCGTGTCCAGTGTGTGTCTTGTTCACGATATACAAGGGATGAGTCATATTTCCCGGTGGGGGAAGGATGAGGTTAACCCGGGTGATCGCGACAGAATTTTCATAGGAAAAATTATGGGCGCCATGCTGCAGATCCGCAGTCTCATTACTCTCATAGTACCGGTTTCCCACCATCACAGGAGTCAGACTGAAGGTCTGGATTTTGTCACCGGTCCCGAGCACTTCGGTTATGTTGTTATTCTGATCGACGAGGAGGAGTAGGGCATCCGGAAATTCATAGAGGCCAATGATGGAATCCTGTGGATCGTCGATGTGTGCCTGCGCCATCAGTGTATCTATAATCTGCTGCTTTTGTTCATAGAGCATCAACGGAGGCAGAGTGAGGTTCCGGTCGGGTTCGCGTTCCCCGAACTCGTGCAGGAAACTCATCTCAAATGTTGGCTGGATCTCCGAGGAATAATTCATCGGGATGGTATCAGGCCCGCAGGTCCCAATAGGAACTCCCCACCATGGGCTGATAATATTTGTTGCAACTGCTGTTACGATGATAACACAACTCACGGCAACTACGATCCGTTCCCATTTTTTATTGTCAGGAGAGTTCATTTCAGGCCCCGGTCTTTTTTCAATCCTGCAATCACTACAAAACCGCTGATTGCCGTAATTGTAATCATGGCAGAAAGCGGAGCGGGCTGCGTGGGGGCGCCAATGCGTACCGGTGTGATAGAATTTGTTGCCAAGACGGGCAACGATGGAAGGGCGGTTGTTACCGGGGTTAAGTTTTCTGCCGGGCGTTTATCTGCCGAAAAGAGATTGAACAGCCCCGTTGCATAACCACGATCATGCGTATGCGTATCATTGGCCGGATCGACTGTTACAAGATATTCATCCTGACGCCAGTCAATCGTAGTCACTTCGATCGACCAGCGGTTTGTAGTATCATTTCTCCCGGGTATTATCGCGACAGTCCGGGATATCCCATAAGAGACACCGTGTATGCCTGGATGATATGCCGATGAATATACCTCGACCAGAAGTGTATCCGAATTGTGAAGGTTCGTCGATCCCTGCATGAGGATCGTATCGCCCGAATAATGGTCCCCGATTGGATCGATCGTTATGAAAAAGGATTCAGGGATGTTCTCGCCAGACACTGCGCCCGGGCTCTTGCCGGCACACACGGGCGATACGGTAAGGAGAGCGATTGCCAGGATGATGACCGGGACATACAATAATTTCATGGTCCCTCCAAAATTTTTTGAGAGGGAATGCAGCCCCGGCGGATACGCGCTATAAACACTGTCAGAACCAGCCACCGAAGTTTATTCATGAAACAGGGCACATCCCACGTTTGCCCACATCGCATCTTCCCCGACAGCGTATGGTTTTTCATTGTCTGCATGTCTTCACACCAAACCACTACATTTTTCCATCATACACACATCCCCGTCAACTGCATGATTCCCCCGGCATCACCCGCACCGTGAACGGGGGTGAAACTGGTTTCTTGACTGTTCATACAACCGGGAACAATACTGCTGATGCCAAGGAGGAGCATTATGGCAAACGTCAATACAAGACCGAATCTCATCCTTCATCCCCTCGTTGCATTGATCATCAGCGGGAACGGCTCGCTGTCGGTTCCCGGTTTTATCCCATAAAAGATCCAGACCGGCATACAGGTATCCGGTGGCACTGGCCGGGCCGATGCATCGGGAAGGTGCGTTTCGACATAGTACCCGGATTGGACCCGGGTGATATGGTACCCGTTCAGACTGCTCTGGATCGGTTTGAGCAGGTCCCGTTCCTGAAGTTTTTCAAATGCTTCGTCAGCTGAGATGATCGGGATGTCGCCAGTATATTCAAGGGCGCTCCAGTCTTTCGAAATATCCAGGAGTTCCCCCTCTGTTCCGAGCGATACAGAGATTCCCGAACCCATGACCGGGGAGCCGTTGATGTACTGCCGGTACGAGACCCGGGTGTGCTGAGGGTATTGTTCTTCGACCGTCCTGGTCTTAAGATTGTATTTTTTCATGAACACCTGTTCGGTTTTTTCCAGAACCGCATCGGCCGGGAGCCCCCCATACTCCGTGATGACTTTTTCCGCAAGCCCGGGTGCCTCAGCTGTAGACGGGATAGTATCTCTTACGTTAAGGGACGTGCCGGTCCCGGTTGAGAATTTCTGCACGGACACAACCCGGTAGTTTGGGACGGTTGCCGGAGATACGGGAAGCGGGACACCGATGGTGATGGTACGGTTGTATTCCGGGGAACCGGGAAATGATCCGGCCGGTGGCGATGGTGACAGATCACTAACCAGCAACGAACCGATTACTACCGTGATAATCAGGACCAGGAGAGACAGGCAGATGCCGGTTCCGACGGCGATGGCGATCTTTTTTACCGGGTATTTCCTTATAAAGTAGAGAATCGTAAGGCAGGAAAGCGCCGCGATGCCGGCGATAATTGCGGGTTCGGCAACTCCCGGCCGCCCGTACAGGACAATGCTGGTAAAAAATGTTGAGAAGAGCAGGAATGCCAGTGCTCCTGCAATGTGCGAGAGGTTTGTTTCATTGAGGAGTCTTTTCATCATAAATGGTCCGGCCTTCATGGTTATCTTCTGCTCACTGCCCGACTGATGACAACCAGACTATAGGATAATTATTATATTCAATCCGTTAGTTGTGTATTGAATAAAAAATGTTGGATTTGAAAATGCATGAACGAAAAAGAGGTACATGGGGGCAGATAGTTCCAGACACGGAGGTAGTTGTCCGGGATGCATACATAAGGGAGAGGAAAAAGACCGGGTTGATCCACCGTGCTGAGTTCCCGGTTCAGGACCCCGGTTCCATCGAAGTGTTGACCTGCAATGGCGGGAGGGAATATTTCCCGGTATCCGGAACAATCACTGTCTGGGTGTTGTCGGCCGATACCGGGGTGACAAGTGCCATAATCGCGGTCAGGATACTGACAACCAAAAAACCATTGGTGAGGGAAGAAGTATAATTCATGTTATCGTCCCAGCTTTTTTTGTATTACAAAGACTGCTCCAGCAATGCCAAACGCTGCCAGCGTGAATGTCAGGGAAAGTGGTGTGGGATATGCGGTTGCGGGCTCTTTTACCGGGTAGCAGGTATCCGGCATCAGTTCACGGGAAAACCGCGTGGTGTTATCTACCGTGCATTGGGAAATGTCCGCAGAATCAACGGTGAAATTCCAGTGGCCCCGGTACGGATCAAACGTTGTCACAACAATATGGACCTTTTGGGCATCGCAGGGAACAGGGGCAAGCCACCAGGTGACCTGGCTCGTGCCATTGCCGGTATATAATGATGAATAGTCAGAGAAATCCTGTGCAGTCCCGTTATCGATGGAGTATTCTGCGGTCACCTGTGAAAATCCCGGCGCTGCAAGGGAACCTTCTGACGGTTCGGGTGCATGGACGGTCATGGTAACCGTACCACTGCTCCCGGCGAGGTGAAGAGAATCAAGAGTCGCCGTCACTTCCCCATCAGTTACCGTTGTATGGGGGTACAGGGAGCCGGCCAGCGCCCCTTGCGGGAATTGAACGATGACCTTTGAACGGGCGTCGATGAGCCCTGGATTCGGTTCGAGAATATTTGTTGAATCTGGCGAGATACTCTGGGTGAATCGTGCCTGTGCCGTGAGATAGTACACGCCCGGATTTACCTGGACCTGCTGATCGTTTTTCTGGTCCCACAGGATAATCGTGCTGGTAGTACGATGAGGCAGGAGGATTTGTGTTTCCTCTCCATGCATCAGTGTGCGGACAATTCCCCTGTTCCACCCGTCCGGCCGGGTCGAGATCTCAAGAACCGGGGGAAAATCCGACAAGGTGAACGAATCTGCAATGGCATTGGAGAGGCTGATGTTGACCTTTACCGGAGCACCGTAGGCATAGACCGGCTGTTCCGGTGCCATATCCATCATAAGTGGGGTTGGTGCGGGAAACGGGGAATACTCGGGTCCCCGGATCTGATCGATGATCTTCTGCTCTTCGGGTGATGGTGTCGTGCCATAGCCGATCAAAGCCCCGGTCTTCGGATCATACAGGTAGTGGGGGGTTTCCTGAAGAGTTGGCAGTGACGTTCCTGTGTGTTTCGGGGTGATATTAAACCGGGCAAAGGCGAATACATGATTTTCATTCACCGGTTCGACACGGATTGTATATTCATCGGGAAAAAAAGCCGAGGTGTTCATCGCTATTGACCAGAGATTGCTATCGGGCCCCTGGATGACCTGCGTTTGCCCGTCAAAGTAATTAGGTTCATAATCCGTGAAAGTCCGGGGCCCTGCTGAGACCCACAACGTTGTATTCACCGGAAAATTTGTTGTTCCGCTGATATTGAGTACATCCCCGGCAGCATGATCGCCGACTGGGTTAATGGTAATTTCATACGTGTCTGCCGTCACGGATCCGGTAAGTGCAATCAATATCAGGATAAATCCCCCAACAAGCCATTCCCTGATGTGGGACTGGTTCATTTCCGGCATCTCCGGGCGAAAAGGAATAGTGCACAGAGAATGGATCCAGGGATGATTACGGCCGGGATTGATGCGGGGAGGGTTGTTGACGTTCCATCGCGGGCAGAATTATTCTCATTTGAACGGGTACGTTGCGCAGCGGGCGCGGTTGCATCTGCCGGCTCAGCAGTGGGGTTGCCTAGTCCTTTTTTATATGCCTCATTCATGATTGCCGCACTTTCGCGGATTGCGGCATTCTCATCATCTGTGAGTTGTGTATTGGTGACAGATGGCGCAAACCGGATCGTAATTTCCGATCGCCCGTAGGCAGGGTATCCTGCTCCGCCAGGCTGTGTGGCGGATACAACCTGTTACTTCTCCCAGATTGCGTTCAGCCGTGCCACAAGCCCGGCTTTCTTCTCCTCTTTCTTCAGGTCCGTG
>JBAYMI010000078.1:0-8629 GCA_041663625.1 Methanoregula sp. | reverse complement strand
GGGGTAACCGTTGTCACCGGGAGGGCCAGCACGGTGATCGTACCGGATATCCCGGTGACCGACGGGTCTGTGGTAGCGGTGGCGGTGATCGTCTGCAAACCTGCCGTCTCCAGCGTGGCAGTAAAACTCCTTGTACCCGCATCCGAAGCGGTGAACATATAGTCCGCCGGGAGGGAGGCGGCACGGTCGGAACCCGTGAACGTTACCGTGCCGGTATACCCTGTAACCGTGCTTCCGGATGTATTGAGGGCCGTGACTGTAAATGCAATCTTTGAGCCTGCCATGGCCTTCGATGGCGCGGTGATGGCAAAGTGCGTGACAGGGGAGGAGACCGAGATACAGTCGGTCTGTGTGGTCGTGTCGGTATACGTGCCGTTAACTACATGCAGGGAGACCGAAAACGAACCGGTGCTCGTGTAAGTATGGGTCGGGTTCTGCTGAGTGGAGGTGTTACCGTCACCGAAATCCCATGCCCACGATTTCGGGGATCCGACGGACTTGTCCGTGAAGGTGACCGTGAGCGGTCTGGTGCCCGATGTTGGGGATGCGGCGAAGTTTGCAGTCAGCGGCTGAGTGGCCGAGGAGACCGTGATGTACCTGGCGGCCGATTTGGCTGCTGTCGCGGAGCTCCGGGTAACGGTGAGTTTGACCGTGAAGGCTCCTGCCGAGGTATAACTATGCGAAGGATTCTTTAGCGTGGAAGTGGTGCCGTCGCCAAAGTCCCAGCTCCAGGCTGTCGGCGAACCGGTGGAGGTGTCGGTAAAGGTGACCGCCAGCGGTGCAGTACCGGATGCGGGCGTGCCGGTGAAATTTGCTGTGAGTGGTTGGGTGACCGTGATATAGCCTGACCGGGAGAGCGAGTTGGAGCCTGCGGTATTGGATGCGGTCAGGCTCACCGTGAAGCTGCCAGCGGACGTGTACATATGGGTCGCGTTCTGCTCAGCGGAGGTGGTACCATCGCCAAAGTCCCAATTCCATGAGGTCGGCGAGCCGGTAGACGTGTCGTTAAACTGCACGGCAAGAGGGCAGGTCCCGGATGAAGGGGTGCCGGCGAAATTCGCGGCCGGGGCAGCAGCCGGGTAGGCGTAGGAGAAGACCGAACCGCTCCTGGTGCCGCAGTACACCACGCTCCCGTCAGGACTTATCGCGAGAGCGTAGATGACCTGGTTGCCAAGTCCGGTGGCAAAAGGGCCGGTCGTGGTCCAGGTGCCGGTACCTGCCGCTACCGGCACGACGAGCACCAAAAGCAGCAGTAATCCCAGGATCCATGCATACCCCTGTCTTTTGTGTGCCATCTCTCCCTTCTTCATCACGACGGCAGCCCGGAATTGAGCGCCGACCAGCTCGCGCAGCTGTCGCTGCTGGTGTAGACTCCTGCGTCAGTCCCGGCATAGAGTTTCCCGGTTGAATCGGCCACGAGCGAGAGGATGTTGCTGCTGCCAAGACCGGTGTCCGTGCAGGCAGTCCAGCTTGCCCCGCTGTCCGTGCTCTTGTACACGCCCCCGCCATAGGTGGCGGCAAAGAGTTTCGTGCTGTCCCCGTTTTTGATGACTAATGCTTTGATCCGGGTGCTTACCGACGGGATGGTTGCAGCCGTCCACGAGCTGCCACTGTTGGTGCTCCTGTAGATTCCTGCACCATCAACTCCGGCAAAGACCGTGGTCGGCGTGTTTGGATCGACAAGTACGCTGCTGACCTCCCTGATCCCGGTGCCGGTGAGCGTGGCATTCAGGATCTGGTAATGGACGCCGAATGCAGTTTTGTTGACATTTGCGGTCACATTGACGGCAAGTGTTGCGCTCTGGTATCCGGTGGCGGAAGGGGAAAAGGAGAAGGAAAAGGAACAATTCCTGCCCGTAAGCAGCTCCGCATTCGTTGTGCAGTTGGTGGTGTAGGTAAAGTCGCTGCTGCCTGAAAGGGTGATGGACTGAATTCTCAAATTTGCCGCACTCATGGTGTTGGCGAGCAGGACGGGAGCCTGCGGGCTGGCGGTTGCGCCGACCGTAACGTTCCCGAAGTCCAGCGCTGACGAGCTCAGGGAACCGGGCTGGTACTGTACACAACAGGTTCCTGTCCAGCCCGGCTGGCTGCAGATGCAATACTGGTCATCAAACTTAAGCGAAGGTGTGGTTTCATTTGAACAGATACCGTACGATTTTGTAGAGGGGCTGTCGCGAGGGCTGCAATTGTAATAACAGACTGGGGTAGCATTTGCATAGCCGCAATAATCTCTTGTAGCGCATTCCTTACCCTCATAGCCCGGCTTACACGTGCAGTGGTTGAATGACGTGCACTCCCCATGGGCGGAGCAGCAGACCGAGGACAGGCCAATCCTGGCTGCGCTCGCGTCGCATACCTTGCCCCAGCAGATCTCAGCCTCCACCGGCGCGGCAAGCACCAGCAGCAGGATCACCATTACGCTGACAACCAGACGGGATCGTCCCACACTCTTTTGATAACCCCTGACCCTATTCTTCAATCCCCTCAGATGGCGCCGGTTCCTCACGGGGTTTTTTAAAAAAGCCCTGTTTCGCACAAAAGCCGGCCGGGCCGGATATACCTGTCCCGGGATCTTTCTTCTTTTAAGATCTGGGGCAGGCAGCAATTTAAAAAAATTGCAAATCACTAGTGATAATCACTTGGGCAGAATTACAGGAAAACCCGGGGGCTGGTACGGATTTCGGGGCACCGGCGGTGCCGGACGGTTCGGTCCTGACCAACGATTATATCCGCCCCCCTCAAAACTACGATCCATGTCCCGAACGCGGATCCTCCTCGCGATCTGCTGTATCCTGATCGTTCCTGCATACTGCATTTTCGTCATGGAAGCGGGAAACAATTCCCCTGCCGGTCCCTTTTTCGTACCCGGGCCGGGCAATGCATCCTCCGCGGTACTCCCGGACCCGACTGCGGAGAACCGGACATTTCTCACCGATCCCGACACAAAAAACCAGTACGTTGCCGGTGAGGTGATCGTGCGGTTCAACCGCAGCCGGTTTGGAAGCGATACCGGCATGGACACTGCCATGGCACAGGCCAATGCAGGGATCGGCGCACAGGTGCAGGAGGATCTGAGCACGCCGGCGCTTCCGGGGCTCGTGCTCGTACGGCTCCCGGCCACGCTCTCCGTTCAGGACGCAGTTGCCACCTATTCCCGGGACCCCGGGGTGATCTATGCAGAACCCAATTACCGGGTCATCACCCTGACAAGCAGCAGGGGGATGCAGCCAGCACAAACCTCCGCAGGGCATCCCGGGGCCCCGGTGATCCCGGATGACCCGGAGTTTACGGGCCAGTACTATCTCCGTAATACCGGGCAGGCCGTGTCCGGGATAAACGGGACGCCGGGCGCGGACATTAACGCAACCGCAGCATGGGGGATCAGCACCGGCTCCGGCCGCGTGATCGTCGGGATCGTGGACACCGGGATCAATACAAGCGCCCCGGATCTTGCCGGCAACCTCTGGGAAAACCCGGAGACGGGAGGGAACGGGGCAAACTTTACCGGGGGGGCAGACAATGAGCGGGTCACCGATACCGCAGGCCATGGCACCGGGGTGGCGGGAGTCCTTGGTGCGGTCACCAACAACAGCGCCGGGGGTGCGGGGGTGGCCTGGCATCTTCGGATCATGGCCCTCAAGGTGTTTGAGACAGGGGGTGGTGATGCCACGACAACAACCGACCTCATCCATGCCATCCGGTATGCCGATGCAGAGGGAGTCTCCATCAGCTGTTTTTCATGGATCAGCGCGGTGAAGTCCCGGGCACTCGAGGACGTGATGGGTGCATCCCCGGAACTGTTTGTCGCAGCTGCAGGAAACCTCGGCACCAGTAATGATGCGACCCCCTATTACCCGGCGGCGTACCGTCTCCCTAATCTGATCACGGTCGCCGCCACCGACCAGAACGACCGGCTCGCACCCTTCTCCGATTACGGGCCGGTCTCGGTCGACCTTGCTGCCCCGGGCACCGGCATCCTCGTGTATGCCTGCGACGATCCCGGGGACGGGACGGTGACCTGCGGGTACTATCACGCAGACGGGACCTCGATGGCCGTCCCGCAGGTGGCAGGAGTGGCGGCGCTCGTAAAATCCGTCAACCCCTCCCTGACGGCGCCGCAGATAAAAACCCTCATGCTCACCAGTACAGACGTCCTGCCCTCCCTTGCCGGCAAAGTAAACACGAGTGGCAGGCTGGATGCGTACAAAGCGGTGCTCGCGGCGCAGGACACACTCTGAAGCGTACGGCCGGGTCGCTTCAGGCTGCCTGGCTCAGGTTCAGCCCGTACTTTTGGACCAGCGGCTGCAGTACGGGATCGTCCGATGCCCGCAGTCCGCTTCCGGTATAGCGCCCGGATTTGGTGAGCCGGATAAACTCCCGGGCGTCCAGGTACTCCTCGGAGACCGAATCAAAGGAAGCGCCATCGGAGACAGGGTAGATGTCAGGGACGCCGGCCAGTCTCCCGCCGCCATTGTAGAACTCCTGGTCGTCGGTCACAATCAGGGGGATCGTGGTCTCGACAAAGGCGTACCCGCTGTTATTGTACGCGTACGCGGCGGGGCTTTGTATCCCCAGTACCATGTGGTTATCGCTGGAAAAGTCAAGGAGAGCAGTGCCGTATCCCAGCCTTTGCAGGAGGGAGGCGAGCAGCACCGCTTTCTCGTCGCAGAGCCCGTTGTCATCGGAGAGGATCATGACGGGATACCGCATGCTCCCGTTTCCCCCGCCGGATGACGGGTGATACCCGTAGGGGATCTGCTGGACAAGGCTGATGGCGATGCGGGCCTGGTCGTCCCGCACCGGGGTCTTTTCCCGGATAGCATCCACCAGGGCATCAAGCGTCCCGTTTTCGTCCGGTTCATTGACCATGTTCAGGTAGAATCGGGAAAAGACCTCATGGGTGCAGGGGACGGTCGCATTATCGGGACTGCACATCTCCGGCGGCACTTCAGCGGCGAGCTCGCTGTACATAGCAGAAGAGAGGCTGGCGTTGACCGTGCCGGTCTCTCCCCGCAGGACATAAGGAAACGATCGGGTGACAAGCCCGGTCCTGTTCTCTTCGGGAAAGGTAAGTGAACTCCCTGGTGCTGCCTGTGGCTCTGCTGCATGTATAGTCCCGTTGCTGCCCGGTGCCGTTACCGGCAGGATGGCGGATTGGCCGGTACTATTGGGGATTCCGGTGAAGTGTGGGGCCCTCGCGCAGATTGCTACAAGCAGCAGCACAACAACCAGAAGTATCGCAAGGGCCAGGGCAGAGCGTTTTACCCCACTATTTCCCGCCCCGGCCACGGTCCACCTCACCACTCACCAATGCCGTCCTTTATTAAACAATGCCCGGGTGTCGCCACCGGTTTCCGTAACAACTGTGTCATCATTTCCCGGGGGAAATTTTCCGGCTCCCTGATGCCTTGACCGGGATTTCGCGGAGCATGCCGTTGATCCTCGCACACATACCTGATGCAGCCCGTCGGGTCACGCAGTCGGCTTCGATAAAAACCACCTTTTCTTTCCCGGCCCGGAGCCGGAACCGGATCCCCCGGGCGGTTCCCTCCCTGAGGGCCGTATCAAGACCGGCCATGACCCTGGTTTTGTCCTCCGGTACGGCAAGATCGGAAAGCGGCCTGCCGTAGAGCTTGTCCGGCACCAGTCCCAGCTCCGCGATCCGGGGGCTGATATACGTGATCAGACTGCCTGCATCGGTGGCAAAAACGATATCCGGCAGGTGCTCCACGAGATCCCGGTACATCTCCCCCTCCACCCGCAGCGCCATCTCCCGTTTCTTATTCTCCGTGATATCCTGGCTGATTGCCATCATGCCGTGAGAACCATCCGGGAACTGGACCGGCATGTGCAGGATCTCGAAGAATTTGTGCGTCCCTTTAAACTTCTCCTCCACAATCACGGTGCCTGCCTCACCGGCAACGGCTTTTACCATCGCTTCCCTGCACTCGTCAACGTTGACCACAACACCGTTGAGCGTATCCGGAAGGGAGCGGCCGATAAAATCCTCTTCCGCCATCCCGACCGTCTTCGGGATCCACTTGTTGAGCTGGACAACATGGAGGCTGCTGTCCGTGATGCAGTAGTGTTTCGAGGTGTACTCCATGTACGTGGTAACCGGGATCCGTTTTGAGAGGAAGTACACCTTGGCGTTTCCCACCTTCTGGATATCGACAAGTCCCTGTACGGCCATCACGTCCAGGTACCGGCCGGCCGACATGCGGTTGATCCCGGTCTTCTCTGCTACCTGGAGGACATTGAGGCCCCGGGGATTTTTCATGAGGGCTTCGCGGATGAGGCGGGTATTTTCCGGGTTGGTTTTCATGAAGCCCGTCACCCCTCCAGTTCAGGTGCATCCATGATCAGCTGCACCCCCCGGTAGCGGTCCCGCCCTCGGATGCAAGCGTGGTGTTGCAGGCAGATGGCGGAGTGGTAAAACTGTTGCAGACCGCTTCCTTGTATGCCTCGGGCGTCCGGGCGCCGTTATAGGTAACGCCGTTGATGACAAGCGTCGGCGACCCCGATGCGCCGACAGCATCTGCCGCTGCCTCATCAGCCGCAAGGGTGCCGACTGTCTCGTTTTCGGCAGCACATGAGGTGATCGATCCGTTATCCATGCCGAGCGCAGCGGTCACGTTCTGGCGGCAGGCGGCAAGGGCAGTGCTGCTTCCCGCAACAGCGTAACACTGCTGGTCGAAGAGCTGTAAATAGTCCCAGTACTGTTTCGGGTACTGCTCGTTGATGCAAACCTGCCGGAGATCCTCCTGTGCCTCGGCGGGGCCGTGCAGGGACCGGACAGATGCCGGCGTGGAACCACTCACCGATGTGATATACCGTACATGGAACTCCGCATCGGAACCCAGCA
This sequence comes from Methanoregula sp., assembly GCA_041663625.1. Taxonomy (GTDB): domain Archaea; phylum Halobacteriota; class Methanomicrobia; order Methanomicrobiales; family Methanospirillaceae; genus Methanoregula. Next base: position 1,764 of record JBAYMI010000078.1, on the reverse strand, counting down.
GATTCACCACCGGTTTCATGGCGGTTTCCGCCAGCGTGCCGTACGGGCAGAAGGCCATCACGTACAGGTCAACCTCCGGCCGGGCTGACTTGTTAACCGCTGCCTGCGTGGAAGTCCCGGCCTTTGGCGTGCTCATGTTGATAGCGTCTGCAAAAAGAAGATCGCAATCGCGGGAGGCATAAACGGTGATATTCTCCGAGGAATAGGTGATATCGACCGCATAGATGCCGTGGTAATCCCGGACCGCGACAAGGGTCGCGGAATTCCCCGGCGCGATCTGGTTTGCGTTGATGTACTGGACGGTCTTTTCCCCGCAGGCTGTCGGGGATAGTGTGGCTGTCCCTGATGGGGCAAGAACACCGGAACCGGCCACAATAAGAGCCACGAGTAAGCCAGCGATAAATGCCACTACAACCAGAGTCTTTGTTCCAAAAATGGTAGTGGGGGAAGAGTCCCCCTTACGGGAGATTTCCTGTCCGGGTTCCTGTGGCATGGATAAATCCACTTTACCATTTCCCGCAGAATCTGATAAACCCGTGACATTTTTTCCGGGAACCGGGCCGGAAATCCCGGTACTGTACAAAAAAGAGCGGTGCCGGCGTTCTCATCGCAGTCATTACACCGCGCCGGGTTCCGGCACGATCCCCGGCGGGGGGTCGCGACCAGGATGAGTTAATCATCCCCCGTGTTTTTCTTGGGTGTTCCCGCAAAGGAGTGCCGGGTGTGGTTAATCCCGCCCGAACACATACTGCCAGATCCATGCCGTGGCGACCGCCACCGAGCTCCCTATGATCACTTCGAAAAACCGGGTCGCCGCATTGACAACCGGGGGGATATCGGGGTTTACCACCGAGATCACCATCACGATCCCTGCGGTGAGGCCGGCAAGCCGGAGATGGCCGGGCAGGTGGAGGAGCTCGCAGGTAAGGACAACAAGGCCGATCAAGATGCCCATGCCCAGGATGGAGAACGGGAAGAGGAGGAGGTACAGGGCGGAGAATATGGCCCCGATAAGCGAGCCCAGGATCCGGAGCCATGCGGTGCTGATCGTTGCGGTGCGGGTGTCCTGCATCACCACGATCGCAGAGATCATCGCCCACAATGCCCCGATCGTCCGTGTGGCGGTATCCTGGGGTACGTATCCCGTGATGGCCAGGGCAAGCGAGAACGAGATCACCGAGACCAGGGCAAAAAGGAGGGCCGAAGAGACGGGACCTGCCATCCGGTGCAGGAACCCGCCGGCCCGGCCGGGGGTCCCGGCATTGTTGCCAGTCGTCATCTGTATGTCAGGGATTGATGGTACAAGGTTACAAAAGTTTCTGTCCCGACAAGGATCCGGATCTGTCCCTGCCGCCATCCAAACCCTGATAGTCTCATGGCGCAAGAAGCTCCCAGTAAGGAGATTCCAGCCATGCAGTCGGTCATCGTGCAGCCGGGCGACCCGGCACAAAACTTCTCGCTTAAAGACCAGAACGATAAAACCTTCGACCTCTACGAGCAGGCGGGCAAACGTATCCTCCTCTCATTCCATCCTCTTGCGTGGACAGAATACTGCGCCGCCCAGATGCTGTCGCTTGAGGAGAATGCCGATACCTTCGGGCAGCTCAACTGCGTGCCGGTCGGCATCAGCGTGGACTCCCGTCCCTGCAAAATGGCGTGGGCCGAAAAGCTGGGCATAACCCGCACTCCCCTGCTCTGCGATTTCTGGCCGCACGGGGCCGTTGCACAGAAATACGGCCTTTTCAGGGACGAGAACGGGTTCTC
>JBAYMI010000077.1:0-8665 GCA_041663625.1 Methanoregula sp. | reverse complement strand
TTTTTTATCTTCCCTTATAAGTGATCGCGGCCGTTCATGTAGGGCCGGAGCACTTCCGGTACAATCACGGTCCCGTCTTCCTGCTGGTAATTTTCCAGGATGGCACGCATGACCCGCGACGTTGCAATTGCCGTTGAGTTGAGGGTGTGCACATGCTGCTTGGATTCGAAATCGCTCTTGTCCCGCACTTTGATGTTGAGCCGGACTGCCTGGTAGGTCGTACAATTCGAACAGGAGACAACTTCCTTGTACGCATTCTCGCGCGGCATCCAGACTTCGATATCGTATTTCTTTGCGGCAACGGTGCCAATATCTCCGGTACAGATATTCACGACATGGTACGGGAGGCCGAGACCCTGGAAGATCTCCTCTGCATTTTTCAGGAGCTCTTCGCAGATCGTCCATGAATCTTCGGGTTTGCAGAAGACGAACTGCTCTACCTTGGTGAACTGGTGGACGCGGAAGAGGCCTTTTGTGTCAAGGCCGTGCGCACCGATTTCACGGCGGAAGCAGGGAGAGATCCCGGCAAGGCGGAGCGGGAGATCTTTCTCTTCAAAGATCTCGTCCTGGTACATTGCAGCAATCGGGTGTTCGCTTGTTGCAATGAGGTAGGCATCATCCCCGTCAATCTTGTACATGACTTTCTCGAAATCGCCGAGATCCGTTACTCCTTCGTAGGACGCCCGGTTGATCATGTACGGGGGGATGATGGGCGTGTACCCTTTCGCTGCAAGCACATCGATAGCATAACGCTGGAGCGCCATGTCGAGAAATACAAGACTTCCCTTCAGGAAATAGAACCCGGCGCCTGAGGTCTTGGCCGCCCGCTCAAAATCAGCCCAGCCCTGTTCAGCGGCAAGCTGCCCGTGGTTTTTTATCTCAAACGGGAATGCTTTCGGAGTACCGACTTTCCGGATCTCCACATTCTCGGTATCGTCTTTGCCCACGGGAACGCTCTCGTGCAGGATGTTGGGCAGGCGCATCAGGATTGACCTGATATCATTTTTTATCTCTTCCTGTTCAGTATCGCATTCCTTGATCTTCTGGGGGAGGGCGGCAGCTTCTGCCATCAGCGGCTTTGCGTCCTGCCCGGCTTTCTTTGCTGCATTGATGTCGCGTGCAATGGTGTTGCGGCGCTGCCGGAGCTGGTCGGTCTCTACTTTGAGTTCGCGCGAACGGGCGTCCTTTGCAAGTACATCGTCAACCCAGGGGATCTTGCCGGTATCCGCGCGTTTCGTGAGATCCGCTTTCACTGCATCCGGGCTGGCTCTTACGAACCGTATGTCAAGCATTCCTGATTCTCCACACCTGGCTTTGACCAGTATATTGGTTTCAGTATCATTTATCGCCTTCCCCTTTCCATTGCCCGCCCCCTTTATCAGGTCACATGGGAAACAGAGGACGTGAACTGCTATGGCGGATTTTTCCTATATCTGCAAGAACCTGATCGGGACTGCCCCGACAAAAGGCCATGAATCCGGAGCCCCGGCCTGTACACGACATCTTGAAACCGGAACATTCTGTACTGCTGACACTGCTGAGGGGGCAGTCGCGGGAAAGGCACAGTGCCCATCAGCCGATTATCTCAAGATTCTCGCGATACGGAAAAGAAAATTCCCGCGTGAATAAATCTCCCGAAACCTGATGGACACTATCAGGTCCGGATTTTATATTCGAATATTTTGTCGATGATTGTGTATTCGGCACCGGTATGGTAGCGCGCAATCACTTCAATGCGATCGACTTTCTCGGTACCCTGGAACTCAACGCCGCTGCCTGCCTGCGTGGGCTTGAATGTGCCGGTGAGTACCTCGCCATCGGAACGGGTGAGCCGGACAAATACATCCCGCACGCCATACTGGCCTTTTCCTCCCATATACTGCACAGAAACAATTTTTGATCGCGGGTCGCGTTCTGCGGTGAAATATACCATAAACGTATCCGGTGGTACCTGGGTCGGTCCCGGAACCAGGGAATACGTTTCCGTAGTGGTGACGGCTATCGCGTCGGACTCATTTGTTGTTATCGTTACTGGGGTAACGGTTGCTTCCGGTTCGGGGTTCTCCACTCCGCTATCTGCGGGGGTGGAGGTGTCAACAGATGTTCCGGGTGGAATACTGTGCAGGATGCCGGAGAAGATGAGGAGAGCACCTACGATGATAATGACGATTCCGGCAATGAGTACTGTTTTTTTCCGGCCCGGGCCGGAAAGGAGGCCCTGGCTTTTATTGCCGGCTGGCGGAATGGTGATGAGCGCAGAGCGGGAGGGGGATTTTTTTGCCAGGAGCGATGACGGTTCTGTTTCAGCGGGAGCTGCAACAGGTACAGGATCCTCCGGAATCATCATCAGCGGATCCGGTGTTTTTTCCGCAGTTGCTGCGCTCCCGGCGTTCTCATCAGGTTTTGGTTTTTTTGCCCGGGGCTGCCGGGATCTCTTTTCGGGAGCCGGTTTTTCATCGGGCAGCCCGGTATTCATGGGCTGGTTATCTTTTGATTTCCCGATCATGGATCCGCAGGAAGGGCAGAACCGTGCACCCGGCTCCAGCAGGGTGCCGCAGAGAGAGCAGGCCGGCGGGGGAGCGATCCGTGCGCCACAGGCATCGCAGAATGCGGCTCCCTCGGGCATCGGGCTGTTGCATCGTGGACATGATATGGTTTTTTTCTTCTTTGAACCCGGCAGTCTCATGTATCTCTCCCTGGTATGCCTCCCGGTCAGGTAAGCACAGTACGGTAATGCACCTGACTGTAAAAGTCTTCCCGGTATATGGCTGGTTATTGCAGAACGCTGGTGCCACAGACAGGAGATTTCGTACAATCGTAGTACTCCCGACTGATGAATGCCCTGATCAGCCGCGAAGCAATAGTCTATTTGTGCGAAACGCGGTACACCTGTGAAAGGACCAGAACCATGAAGATCGCAGTCTGCGGCAAGGGCGGTGTTGGCAAGACATTCATTGCCGGCAGCCTTGCCGCGCATTTTGCATCAGCCGGTCGCCCGGTCATTGCCATTGATGCCGACTCGTCCCCCAATCTTGCGCTGAATCTCGGGCTTACGGCTGAGCAGGCCTCGCGGATTGTGCCCATTGCGGAGAATGAGGACCTGATTCGCATAAAGACCGGAACCTGTCACCCGGGCGTGTTCCGGCTCTCGTTCACAGTCGACGATATCATCAGCAGGTATGCAGTTCCCACACCATCTGGTGTAAACCTGCTGGTCATGGGAACCGTGAAAGCAATGGGGGCCGGTTGTGTCTGCCCTGCACATTCCGTGATCAGGGCCCTGATGCGTCACCTCGTTGTTGAGCGGGACGAGATCGTGATCCTCGACATGGAGGCCGGTATCGAGCACCTCGGCCGGGGCACGGCAGAGCACGTGGATGTCCTGCTTGCGGTTGCGGATGCGAACCTGAAATCCTTAGAGATTGCTTCCACCATCTGCCAGCTCGCACAGGAATCCGATATCCGCACGATCGGTCTTGTCTCCAGCCGGATTGCAAATGACCGGCAGGACTCCCTGCTGCGATCCTATGCAGACGATCATGCTCTCACGATGCTTGGCCGGATCCCGTTTGACGAGCGGGTAGCAGATGCCGGCATGTCCGGTGAAATGCCCGATCCTGCCGGTTCTCCCGCCATGATGGCGATCGGGGATCTTGCCGATCGCCTGGAGGCTGTCGATGCCGGATAAAACCGGTTTTTCTTATGGGGGGATATGCTCATGAAGACCTTTGTCACGATGGGCCGGGGAGGCACCGGCAAGACCACGTTCGTTGCGCTGATGGCCAAGTATCTCATCGAGCATGGGCAGGCCCCGCTCCTGCTCGTTGATGCAGATCCTGACCAGAACCTTGCAGAGATGGTTGGCGTTGATCTCGAAGCGGCAGGGAAGAAGACGATTGCTGAACTGCTCTCGGAGACGTTCATCCAGCAGGGCGGGACGATGGTTGGCATCCCCCCGTCAAAGAGGATCGAGAACCGGATCTGGCAGGAAGGGCTCTATGAAGGAGAGACCTTCGATCTCTTCTCGGTGGGCACCAAATGGGTGGAGGGCTGCTACTGCCTGCCGGATGCTGCCCTGAAGAACGCGCTGGCTGCCATAACCCGGCAATATCGCTATATCCTCATCGATTCACCCGGGGGGCTCGAGCACCTGAACCGGAAGATCGCAAACGATGTCGATACCATCTTCGATATCATGGGGCCGTCATCAAAGTCGTTTGCCCACGTCAGGCGGGCGCATCGCGTTATCAATGAAGTGGGCATCCGCTTCAACCGGTTCTTTGTTGTCGGGGGCTACGGGTTCGATACCGGCCCTGACCCTGCGGCTCTTTCCGCGCTTGAGCTTCCCTATCTTGGGAAGATTGCGCAGGATGAGGAGATCGCCCGGATGGTGCTGCAGGGCCGGTGCCTGCTGGATGCTCCCCGGGATTCGCCGGCGTACCGATCCGTAGCGGCAATTCTTGAAACCATTATAATTCCTGAAAATTCCTGAATGCTCCCTTCAAAGATATCCCCTGTTTTTGCTCCTTTGCAATTACGAAACCTGAAAATGGCGTATGAAGCCGGGGACGCCCGTTTTCACTCGTTGCTGATTCGCAAACATTATTTTACCCATCCCTCAAAGTATACATGAATTTCTGGGGGAGATTCGCGATGAGCAGGAAAAGTGTGAACTTCACGATAAAAGAGATCAACACCGATCTTGCCCGGTTCCGCGATCTCAACATCACCATCGGGGCCATTACGCGGGAGCAGTGGAATGAACCGATGGGACCCACGCCTTTTCCCTCCCTCACCACCCTCCGCCCGTGGGACCAGCGCCTCCTGAAGCGGTACAAACCGTTCTATCTCCCGTTCTGCGATCTCTGTTGTCTTTGCACGTACGGGAAATGCGATCTCACCGGCTCGAAGAAGGGGGCCTGCGGGATCTCCATGCCCGCCCAGCAGTCCCGGATGGTCCTTCTCGCTGCCTGCATTGGTGCAGCAACCCATATCAGCCACTCCCGCGATCTCCTCACGCACATGATCGCAACCTCGGGGAGGGACTGCCCGATCAATGTCGGGGGTACCGGTGTCGAGGTCGAGGCACCGATAACACGACTTGTCTGCGGGCTCAAGCCGGAGACGCTGGGCGACCTTGAACCGGTGCTGGATTATTGTGAGAACCAGGTCACCCAGCTCCTCGCGGTCACCCATACCGGCCAGGAAGGGAACCACCTTGATTTTGAATCCAAGGTCTTCCATGCCGGGATGATCGACCATGTCGGTATGGAAGTTGCCGATATTGCACAGGTTTCGGCACTTGGCTTTCCCAAGGCTGACCCGGAGTCGGCGCTCTGCGAACTTGGGCTTGGCACCGTTGATACCAAAAAACCCGTCATCCTTGTTATCGGCCACAATGTCCCCCCATCAACGGAAATCATCGACTACCTGAAAGAGAACGGCCTTTTTACGGAAGTCGAGGTGACCGGTATCTGCTGCACGGCACTCGATCTTACCCGGTACTCGCCAAAGGCAAAGATTGTCGGGCCCATATCCTGGCAGCTCCGCTATATACGGAGCGGCGTCCCGGATATCATTGTCATCGATGAGCAGTGCATACGGACTGATACCCTTGCGGAAGCAGCCCGGATCAACACGCCCCTCATTGCGACCAGCGAAAAGAATTGTCTTGGATTGCCCGACCTGACCCGCGAGCCGGTAGAGGCAATCGTTGCAGAATTGGTGAGCGGAGTTTCTCCGGGAGCGCTCATCCTGGATCCGGAAAAAGTGGGCGAGGTTGCAGTCAGGGTTGCCATGGCGGTTGCCCCGAAGCGGAAGAAGCACAGCAATCTCCCGACAAAGCACCAGCTCAGCGAATGGGCGAAGAAATGCACCCAGTGCATGCTCTGCCGGCGTGCATGCCCCAATGACCTGCCTGTTCCGCAGGCAATCAGACTTGCGGCATCCGGGAATCTCTCGGGCCTTGACGAACTCTATGATGACTGCCTTGGATGCGGGCGATGCGAATCTGCCTGTAAGCAGAAGATCCCCGTGCACAGCCTCATCGTAACCGCCGCGGACAAGAAGACCCGGGAAGAGACCTATTGCCTGCGGAGCGGACGGGGGGCCATCCAGGATACCGAGATCCGCAAGGTCGGCGGCCCTATCGTTCTCGGCGAAATTCCCGGTATCGTCGCGTTTGTCGGCTGCGCCAATTACCCGAAAGGCTCGCGCGAAGTAGCGGAGATGTGCATGGAGTTCGCACGGAGGCGTTATATTGTCTGCACCTCCGGGTGTTCTGCCATGTCGGCCGGTATGTACCGCGACGAAGACGGCAAAACCGCCTACGAGAAATACTCCGGTGCGTTCGAGGCCGGCGGCATTGTAAACGTCGGTTCGTGCGTTTCGAACGCCCATATCGCCGGTGCGGCCATCAAGATCGCAAGCGTCTTTGCCAAGCGCCCCCTGCGGGGCAATTACGAGGAGATAGCCGATTACGTGTACAACCGGGTCGGTGCCGTTGGCGTGGCCTGGGGCGCAATGTCACAGAAGGCCGCGGCCATTGCCGCCGGGTTCTGGCGTCTCGGTATCCCGGTTGTTGTCGGGCCCCATGGCACCAAGTACCGCCGCATGCTGCTCGGCCGTGCCGACAAGGAAGCGGACTGGCTTGTATACGATGCCCGGACCGGCGAGCAGGTCAATGGCGGGCCGGTGCCCGAGCACCTCTTCTTTGCCGCAGAGACCAAGGAAGAGGCAATGGTCATGGTGGCCAAACTGACCATGCGCCCGAACGACACGAGCAAGGGCCGGGCAAACAAACTGGCCAATTATATTGATCTCCACAAGCGGCTTGTCGGAGGTATTCCCCCGGATGTGTACCGGCTTGTCAGGATCCCTGCGGATATCCCCCTGACCATGAAGGACGAGATCCTCGTCCACCTTGCCGAGCATGACTGGAAAGAATCGTCCATCCCCGATCCCACGCTCCTGCCCCGCATGGTCCACTCGCGGAAGGTGGCCTGATCATGCCGATGAACGAGTCATGGCAGACCGCAGAAATTCCCGGGCCCAAAAAAGCCTCGCTCATCATGAAGCCGGACATTGCAGATGCGATGATCCGGAGAGCCAAGCGCCCTATCATGATCGTCGGTCACGGCATTGTCGAGTATGATGTCGAAGGCAGGCCGCTGATAGACTGCCTCATCGCCCTTGCGCGGAAGGCAAAGATCCCGATCGTGGCCTCCGCCAGCACGAATAAGGAGTTCCTTGTCCGCGAGTTCGAGCCGGCCGCCATTATGTCGGCGATTGACATCAGTTACCGGCTGACCGATCCCGAATGGAAAGGGCTTGACGGCAAGGAGTCCTATGACCTCGCCATTTTTGTCGGCCTGCCCTACTCGATGGAGTGGACGATCCTCTCCGGGCTCAAGCACTTTGCCCCCGGTGTCAAGACCATGACCTTTGACTGCGTGTACCAGCCAAACGCCAGCTGGTCGTTCCCGAACAGTACGATCAAGGACTGGGCTGCCAACCTCAAAGGCATTGTCGAGAACCTCGAAGATTAGGAAGAGTATACCATGTTTGAGAAGATCCCGGTTGAAGTCGGCCTGACCCATGAAGGCGAGCGTGTCCGTAAGAACGACATGCAGGTCGAACTCGGCGGCCCGAACGAGAAGGAGAAGTTCGAGATTGTCCGTGTCCGGCCGGCTGACCGGATCGAGGATGGCAGCATCCGGATCACCGGGCCCGATATCAGCGAGATGGCTGAAGGAAAGCACTATCCGGTCGGGATCGTGGTTGAGATTGCCGGCGCGAAAGTGGAACCGGATCTCGAAGGCGTGATGGAGCGGCGTATCCACGAGTACAGCAATTACGTCGAGGGGTTCATGCACCTCAACCAGCGGTACGATATCTGGATCCGGCTCTCGAAGAAATCGTATAAGAAAGGGCTCACATCGTTCCGGTTTATTGGTGAAGTGATGCTCGAACTCTTCAAGAACGAGCTCCCGATCATCGAAAAGATCCAGATCACCTTCATAACAGACCCGGCAACCATCAGCCCTCTCTATGCGGAAGCGCTCAACACGTACGAGGCCCGGGATGCCCGGGCACGCGGGCTCTCGGACGATGACGTTGATACCTTCTATGGCTGTGCCCTCTGCCAGTCATTTGCCCCCACCCATGTCTGCGTCATCACTCCCCAGCGGTACGCGAACTGCGGCGCGATCAGCTGGTTTGATGGCAGGGCCGCGGCAGGCATCGACCCCAAGGGTCCAATCTATGCTATTGAGAAAGGCACCTGCCTTGACAGGGAGAAAGGCGAGTACTCCGGTGTGAACGAGAGCGCAAAGAAACGTTCCATGGGCGAGGTGAACCGGGTCTACCTCTACTCTGCGTTCGGGTACCCCCACACGTCCTGCGGGTGTTTTGAGGGTATTGCCTTCTACATTCCTGAAGTTGACGGTTTTGGCATTGTCCTCCGGGGATTCCGGGATGTCACGGTCAATGGCCTCCCCTTCTCCACCATGGCTGATTCCACGGCCGGCGGCCGGCAGGTCGAAGGGTTCCACGGCATCTCCATCGAGTACATGCGATCAACCCGGTTCATGGATGCCGATGGCGGTTACAACCGCGTGGTCTGGATGCCGCACGAGACCAAGGAGCGCCTGAAGCAGTTCATTCC
>JBAYMI010000076.1:0-8677 GCA_041663625.1 Methanoregula sp. | reverse complement strand
GCCCGGGTGTACGATATCGGGGTTATCAGTTTCTGTTTCATTTACGAGAACCAGGATGCTGCAATTGCGGAACTGGAGGAACTCGCGTTCCTGTTTGCAGGTCAGGAAGGTCTTGCAGAGTACTATGTCCAGTACCTCAAAACACTCGGCGAGATCATCCGCCCGCACATCAAGGGATTTGCCATCAACCCGGACTTCTACGAAGATTATTCGATCTATGTCACCGACCACCGTGACGATTCCATTGATCCGGTCGCGCTCCTGATAGGAGAAAATACCAACCTCTCTCCCCAAATCCGTGACGAGATTATGAAGAATTCTCTCAGTTACACGACGAATGACCTTGCCATACTCTCGTGGGATTCAGCTCTCTTGTGCAACCCGGAGAGCCCGACGGATCTCATTGATCTCATCGAGTTCGCGAACGTGCAGGTGCTCGAGCTCCGATACTATGATCGCGAACTGACGCGTGAGATGGGGAAGATGTATGACGACATTGAGCATGCAGACCGCATGTCCCAGTTCCGCCGGGGCCGCCAGTACCACGCGATTATGGCAAAACTGATGGAGACCTCTGCGGAGATCTCCGAGATCATCGAGAAGGTCAACAACCTGATCAAGGTCACGGAGGATGTCTACTATGCCCGTGTCTATGCCACTGCGCTTAAAGTTCTCCGGAGCGGCCAGTGGAGCGAGAGCGTCAGCCGCAAGATCAAGGTGATTCAGGAGAACTACTCGATGCTCTCGGATGAAGTGCGTATCCAGCACTCCAACTTCCTCGAATGGGTTGTCATCATCCTGATCGCTCTCGAACTGGTGTTCATGATCATGGCCATCCATTAAGGGGTGATCCTCCTGGCTTTCGAATGCAGCCAGTGTGGGGAATGCTGCCGGAATCTCGGGTATGTCCACGTGATCCGTAAAGGTTACGGGGATTACCTCTTCCTGGTCTATAACAATTATACCGGCGAAGAGATGACGGTTAGCGTCGATCCCGATAAGCACGAACTCTTCGATGATCGGAGCATCTTTGAAAAACATCTCCATGCATGTCCTTTCTTACGGCACCAGCCGGGCAGTGGGATTGCCTTATGCACTGTGCACCGCACCCGCCCGGAGATCTGCCGGGATTACGAATGCTGGCGGCTGCTGATCCTCGATCATGCTGGCAGACCGGCTGGACGCATCAAGTATATCCGGACACTCTGCTCCGATGATCCCCTCCTGACAAGGATCTGGGATGACTGCGTAGATGGGAATAACGAGCCGGATGATCAGAAGTGGGAGGATGCGATGATACGCATCCTCAGACAAGCGGGCTATTCCGTACGCAGGTAGGCCGGTATTTTACCGGTGTTTCCCCGGCATACATTCCTGCAGTACTCCCGTGTATTCATGCCCCGGTTCACTTTCAACCCGCACGGTATCTCCCTTAAATGATCTGCTGCCCTCGTTCTCATCAGATTATGATCGGGAAAGGTGCTTATCTCCGGCAACTTACCGCATCCACGATGCCGATGCAGTCTGTTGCTATGGGAAAGGAGATTGAAGGGAGTACTCCCCCGTCCGTATTTGTCGGGAGCTGGAATTACCCGGATGTCTTGGCCGGCCCCATGATCGCCCCGATGCACGGCGATACAACGGTCATGGACATGCCGGAAGCCTGGATTTCCGGGAACAAGACACAGGATGAGATCATCGGGTACCGGATGAACCTCATCCGGGGAAAACAGCAGGTGAATGCCGGTGATCTCGATACCCGTTTTGTCGGGAAACTCCAGGAGATCTCCCTGTCAGCGTCTTCCCTTGAGAGCGAGATCGCTTTCACCAGCACTCCCCAGGGACAATCCTTCTCTGAAGAGCACACGCCGTTTGGCCCCAGTGCGCCGATCGAGCGCTTCGATATCGAGGCCGGCCGGTGGAACCATGACCTGGAGAAGGTGTTCTACGATACCGATCTGAAGGCAGCCGATGCGGTGATGGACCTGCATAAGGATGGCGTTCCTTTCTCGGGCATCCAGAAGGCATTCTCGGTGGGGACGATGGGCCAGGAGAGGGGGCGCCGTCTTGTCCCAACGAGATGGTCGATCACGGCCTGCGATACGATCATCGGTGACCGGCTGCTTACCGCGGTGAAGAAGCAGCCTGTCATCGATACCTGGCGGGTGCACGAGTTCTCCAGCCTCAATAATCATTACGCGGTTATCCTGATGCCAACCGCATGGCAGTATGAGTGGTCGGAGGCGTTTCTCCACGTGCTGGGCAACGAGGAACTGGTCTTCTCGGATCATGAAGGTACAAAGAGGAAGACCACGTACTCCCCCCTTGGCGGATGCTACTACTCCTGCAAGATGGCGGTTCTCGAATCGCTTGCCCGCGAACAGAGGCAGGCCGGGGCGATCATCCTCCGCGAAGCACGGAAGGGCTATGTACCTATGGGGGTCTTCAATGTCCGGGAGAATGTCCGGAGCGCAATGCAGCAGCCCGCCTCCGAGTTTGAGGGAATCCAGCCTGCCCTCCGGTGCCTTTCAGAGAAGTTCACCCTTCCGGTCACCCGGTTTATCGAGGAAGGAAAACTCCTCCGGTCCGTTATCCGCGAACGACAGTGCAGGCTTGGCGATTTCATTCCGGCCGCAGGGTGAGGTCCGGCGTATGGTGCCCGTTACGGTTAATCATCCCCCTGCGATAACGGCATATCCGGATGCGTTGTATGTGGAGAGGGATATACCGGCAGAGAATCAGAGGATCATCATCCATCTCGACATGGATAGTTTCTATGCCTCAGTGGAGGTGCAACGCCGGCCGGACCTTGCCGGTAAACCCGTTGTCATCGGTGCAGATCCAAAACAGGGGAAAGGGCGGGGTGTTGTCTCGACCTGCTCCTATGAGGCACGGACATTCGGCATAAAGTCGGCAATGCCAATCTCGCAGGCCTTTGTCCTCTGTCCCCACGCGATCTTCCTGCCACCGGATTTTCCTGCATATACTCAGGCGTCGGTTACCGTGATGGAGATCCTCCGGTCATACGGGTTTCTGATGGAGCAGGTCAGTATCGATGAGGCCTTTCTCGATGTAAGCACGGTGGGGAATTTCCCTGACGCTCAAGCGCGTGCAGAAGAGATCCAGGCAGCCATACTGAACCGGCTTGGACTTTCGTGCTCGATAGGTATTGCCCCGTCGAGGGCCGTTGCAAAGATAGCCTCGGATTTTACGAAACCCAACGGACTTACGGTCGTCCCCCCCGCCGCTCTGCGGGCGTTCTTGGATCCCCTCCCCGTCAGGAAGATTCCCGGTGTCGGGCAAAAAGCAGAGGCCCTGTTGCTCGATATGGGGATCAGGACTGTTGGGGATCTTTCAGGGCATGATGTCCAGGATCTGATCGGCCGGTTTGGCCGCAGTGCAATCGCCCTGCACCAGCTGGCGTGCGGCAACGATGACCGGGAAATTGTTGACTCTCATGACGTGAAATCGATCTCCCGGGAAACGACATTCGATACGGATACGGATGATCCGGAGGTTATAATTTCCACGCTTGACCTGCTTGCCGGCAGTGTCTGCGAGAGCCTTGCAGAGGAGCAGTTACGATTCAAGACCCTGACCCTCAAGATCCGGTATCCGGGTTTCATCACCCGGAACAAAAGTCGCAGTCTATCGCATTATTCCCGTGATCCTGCAACGGTGCGGTCCCTTGTCCGGATCCTTTTCCGCGAGGTCTATGACGGTCGGAAGATCCGGCTCATCGGGATCCGGTTGTCATCGTTTGAGAAGAAGGACGCGTTTCAGGCAACGCTTTGCCTGTAAAAGAGGTTACACACCCTGTTTTGCATGGCGTTCCAGCACCCGTTCCACATCTTCGATCTCAACGGTGTATGCCGCAATGCCCTGCACCAGTGCACGCAGTTCGTCACAGGGCAGGGAGACCGGTGAATGGCCTGTTGAGAGGATCGCCTCTGCGAGACGGTATGCCGTTCTCCTGTTCCCCTCGCGAAATGCCGGGTAGGCGCAGAGCGACCAGAAGACTGTTGCAGCCCGGGGGATCCCCTCTTCACGGAGGTTTGCCTGGAATACCACCTCGTTCAGGATTCCTTCACAGATGATCCGGTCATCGCCCCCGTCTTCTGCCAGGATCCTGTCATGCATCCCGATGATCGTCTCTACCGTGATCTCCTGCATCTTCTTCCCTCTCCTGTATGATCAGTACGAATGGGTTCTGGTATAACATGAATCCGGCGCAGTGATCACAAACCTTTGTAGCGATCTGGCAGATCCATTCTGTGATTTGGTTTTTCCTGGAGATCACCCCGTAATGCCCGGCCAGACCATGGCCTGAATAGTTGTGGAATAATGGTGGGTCGGGGGGGGTTTCATGCACACTCTGCCCAACTTTATTTTGCCGGACCTTGCATTGAAAAATGCCGGCACCCCCTCAGCCCCTGCTCAAAATCCGCGAGCCGATCAACCGGACCTTGCGTGTTTTTTTTCAACCAGACCTTGCTCAATGTGCATTCAACCAGACCTTACCTGCAAAAAGTTAACCGGATCTGCCGGAACCCAAAATCAGGGAATCGAACCCCCGTCGTAAAAAAGGGTATTGTTCACGATTGCACACATAATTAACTTTTAGCAACCAGACCTTGCTTGAAGTGCTTGCAAGCAGACCCTGCCTGAAATTTTTTTGCCGGACCTTGCATGAAAAATTTCAGGCACCCCCTCAGCCCCTGCTCAAAATCCGCGAGCCGATCAACCGGACCTTGCGTGATTTTTTTCAAGCAGACCCTGCTTGAAAAAACAGTAACAGATAGTGGCATATACGGATTTCCTGGTGAAATGGCCGGTCTCTGCACCCGGCGCACAGACAACAATGTTCATATAACCCCGGAACGACACTTTTCATCCCTGAAGTGATCTCCCCATGAGTTACATGAACCTCGAGCTCTTTGATGGCATGACCGATGCAGACAAACACCAGTACCTGGAATTCCTTCTCTGGCATTACCGGGTCGTGGACGCCTTCTGGTTCATCAACATCTCCGATACGTACGGGCAGCCGGTTGCGGAGAAGATCAACGAAGATGTCTGGGGACGCGTGGCCGGCATGGCGGCAAAGGATATCGCCCGCCGCTTTTCTATCACGGAAAAAGGACTCCCCGGTTTTGTCAAAGCCCTCCGGCATTTCCCGTGGGCAATGATCGTCGGGTACACCATCGAGGAGAGGGAGGACGAGGTGCTAATCTCCGTTCCCTCATGTCCAACCCAGGAGGCCCGGCTGCGCCGGGGTCAGGGGGAGTACGTCTGCCGTGAGATGCACCGGGCGGAGTTCATCTCCTTTGCGCAGGCAATTGACCCGGCTATCCGGGTGGAATGCCTGTTTGCTCCACCCGATCCTCACCCCGCGGATATGTTCTGCCAGTGGCGCTTTTATCTCGATAAAACCGGCGGGTGCTGATGGAGATCAACGGACTTGGGATCCCCGCGCTGATCTATCTTTGCGTGAACCTTGTTGCAGGCTGTGCCTTTGCATGGGACAAGCGCAGGGCGAGACGGAACGCGTGGAGGATCAGCGAGAGCACGCTGCTCGTGCTGGCCCTTCTCGGGCCGTTTGGTGCATTTGCCGCCATGTGCCTGTTCCGGCACAAGACGCAGAAAGTGAAGTTCTGGCTGGTGCCGATCTTTGCCATTATCCACGCGATCCTGATCATTTGGCTGCTGACTGGCACTCTCCGGTAATACTACCCTCATGCTGCTTATGGCACTGTCGTGGGTTATTCCCGGTGTCTGACCGGCACATAGATCTCGGTGACGATCTCTTCCGGCGCAACCTCCCGTGGATCATTAGGATATACCTCGCGGACCGGGCCACTGATGACCAGGCCCTTTTCCTCTATCCATGAAAAGAGCCTGAGGTAAGTCGGCTCGCAGGAAGCATAGGGTCCCTTGTGGGTGATATGGGCCATCTGTCCTCCGGAAAGTTTGTACGCCTTGATCTCTTTTGTTCCTTTCACCGGCTCCGCCACCGGCCACGCGACCTCGATCTCTGCTGTCCCTTTCTCATTTGCCTTCTTCACGGCCTCCGGGGAAGTCTCGTGGCAGATAAAGATCGGTGCTCCGGCAATAGCGATCTTCTTTTTCTGCATATGCTCAACGACGTTCATGAGGAGTTCAGGGATCAGGGCATAGGTCCCGGTCTTCTGTGTCCCAAGCACGTTCTGGGTCGGGACATCAACAAGGGCAATCTCTGTCATAAGTACTATTCACCATCTCATCGATCCTTTAAAGGCCTGAGGATTGTGTGGCGTGAAAGTGTGTTGGCTCACGCACAAATCCCACCTCTTTAATACCGGGATTTTCCATACACTCTTGAATGCGGACCAACAGGCACCAGTATTTCCTCGACCTTGCTTCGCGCTGCGCACGCCAGGGCACCTGCCTCCGTCGCAATTTCGGCGCGATCATTGTCGATGAATTCAATACCATAGTCTCGACCGGTTACACCGGCGCCCCCAGAAAACAGATGGACTGTACGGAGTTGAACCGCTGCTGGAGAAAGGAGCACAACATCCCCTCAGGATCGAACTACGAGCGCTGCCGGAGCGTTCATGCCGAGATGAATGCGCTTCTCCAGGCCGGCAAGCATGCCCGGGGCTGTACCCTCTACCTCTCCGGGTTCGATGTCGAGACCGACGGGATCACCCAGATCTGGCCGTGCTTCCTCTGCTCCAAGATGATCGTCAACTGTGGGATTACCAACGTGATCATGCGGACCAGTGCGGAGACCTACAAGGAGATGGACCCTATGGTCCTGTACCAGATGCGGAGCCGGGAATCGCTTGGCGACGACGCTAAGTAATTACCCTCTTTTTTAGATTGCCCGGTTGAATCCCGTCAGTTTTTCACGCGCCGTACCTCGTTATAGAGCGAGACGAGCGAGAGGCTGATCAGGTTCATGGTTGTTGCCGCGTACCAGAGAAAGGATTCAACCGGTGTCAGGGTTGCGATCCACCCGGTCCAGAGCATGGCGGAGATGATCCCAAAGGTCAGCAGGGTGTCGAAGGCAAGGAAGACGAGGGGCATGCCGAAGATACGTCCGAGCTGGGCAATCGTGCAGTACTCAAACGGTGCCGTACGGTGGAGCAGGTCGAGAAACGATTTTGTCGAGTTCATAAGGAGATCGGCAACTGCCCAGGTGGTCACGACCATGCCCCAGAATGCAAGGGATTCCCCTTCGGATGAACCTGCGCTCATCATGCTCAGGCCAAAGAGGATCTTGAAGAGGCAGAACGGGATACCGATCGTGCAGCTCAGAAAGAACGGGCGGAGAAAGAACCTCTGGATGGCATCCATCCTCTTCTGGCAGTCTTCCCCTCCCCGATCACAGGTGTCGTCTGTCATGGATGTCCTGTCAACGGTCTCTCATCTTTCGTGCCGTAAGACAGATCCCTGCCATACCTGCGGCAGTTACAGCGATCTCCACGTCGAGCGGGGTTGTCCGGGTCGGGATGGGTGTGTTCGGGAGAGTGGCTGTTGTTGTCGGGAGGATAGCCTCTGGCGTCGGGACGGGGGAAGGGGTTAGCGTTGGCATTGTGGTGGTTCTGACAACGGTGGCCGTAGGTGCCGGCGTGTTGATCAGGGGGCGGGAACCGCCCCGGCTGTAGGATGTCAGTTCTACCAGCAGGTTGGTGCTGTCTACTGACTGCGGGTTCTCCACTTTAACAGAATAGGATCTGATTGCTGTATAGGCCGAGGTCTGGAACTCCACAACCGCACGCCCCGTTGCATCCGTGGTCACCCGTGCATAGTAGTTGGTATTGGACATATTCGCAGTTGATGGTGCTATATCGTCGCGGATGGTGCTTCCTCCGCCATTGTTGTACTGGTATGACCCGATGGAATACGGCCCATCGTCCGGATCCTTTGCCACGTTCGCGGTATCCAGAAGGGTCGGGGGCCGGTCATACGGCTCACCCGTCATCGTGAATGTTCCCGGCAGCCAGACATAGTACGCGGTATTCGGCAGCCCGGTGATGGTGGCCGTGAACCGGCTGCCCCTCGTCAGGGAACCGCTGAGGGACTGCTCCGTGGACTGCACAGCAGACACCATTACCGCGAAGAGAATGCAGGCTAAAAAGAAAACTGCGATCCGGTAATTGCATCCCTGCCTCATGGTATCCTCTCGCGGGTGATCACACCTATGTTCAGCTGACGTTTCTCGTATACGGTTAAAAGTATTAGGTTTCGGAGTTCGTGCAAATACCGTAGTCCCCGTCTCCGGATAACAGACACAACCCATTTATCATTGCACTACTATCTCCTCTCTGTGGTGAAGAGATGATCGGATCTGTGGAATTCAACGTGGTAAAGATCCACAAGCCCGAAGATGTGAACCTGATCCTTGGGCAGTCGCACTTTATCAAGACCGTTGAGGATATCAGCGAGACCATCGTCAGTGCAGTACCGAATGCAAAGTTCGGCCTGGCATTCTGCGAATCATCCGGTGACTGCCTGATCCGCCTTGACGGCAACGACAATGACCTTATCGCCCTTGCCCGGGACAATGCCCGGGTGATCGGGGCCGGGCACTCCTTTGTCCTCTTCCTCCGGGACTGTTACCCGATCAATGTCCTGAACGCGATCAAGATGATCCAGGAGGTCTGCACCATATTCTGTGCAACTGCAAACG
>JBAYMI010000075.1:0-8735 GCA_041663625.1 Methanoregula sp. | reverse complement strand
GCCTATGCAATTTTCCTGATATACCTGATTGTATCCGGTCTTTTACATCCCCTGCAGACATCATGGAATATCATTGGTGGGTATTCAGCAATTTTCATGATGTTCTTCCTGCCACTTATCGGATTATGCCATATCGGTACGGCACTTGTTGAGAATGCCTCCTCATAAGGATACGGTGTTTTGTGGCGCGATCGCAATCCGCATGAACGTTATCCGGCACTATTCCCATCTGAAACAATTCATGTAAAGAGACATTGGGCCGTATGACCTCCTCTCATTTTTCTTCAGGGCGGGGAGAGATTGTAATATCCGACCGATTCAAAAATTAAATCCACTCCCCCTACCCTCCGTCAATACCCCGCCGGTATTCCCGGTATTGCAGATCCCCTTCGGCTCCAGTAAGAGCACCGTGCATTCTTCCAGGCAGACGGGCTTGTGGTCCACGCCTTTGGGGATGACGACCCGCTCACCTTCCTTCAAATCAAGCGTCCTGTCCCGCAGGGTGATCTGCATCTTCCCCCCGGCCCCGCTTCACAACCCGTACGACCGGTTTGTCCTCAGACATTCCGCCATATCAGAGAGTATCGGAGTGAGCTCCTCCCCATTCGAGATCCGTTCGCTCATCAGTTCTGCAAGAGACCCGCGGCCAATCCGCTCCTTAATAACAGGCAGGTAACGCCGCTCATCAGCGGTTGCCTTCTGCCATGCGGCATCGTACAACTGCCCGAGTTCCTCCTTTATCCCGCTGGTGCCGTGCTGGATCGCGTCCTCTGCCAGTGCAACCAGCGCTTCCTGGTCGCCTGGCACCGGCAGGGTGCGGCAGCGCAGGAGCGACCGGACAAATGCGCAGACAGCCATATCGGACCGGATCGACTCCTGCTCGTCCAGCGCCTTGATCTCAAGGCAATTGCGGGAGAATCGGATGATAACCCCGCCGGAATCCACCCATTCCTCGCAGAGGATGTCCGCCCCGCGGGAGCGGAGCTCTCCGAAGATCTGCTCGTGGCGGGCACGGTAATCCGCAACCGACCGGATCTTCCCGGGTATGATCCGGTCACAGATCTGCGGAATCTCTTTCTGGTTCTCCCGGTAATAGACCAGGCGGTTGTCGCAGGTGCCGGTCAGTTTTCCTTCTACTGCGGGAGACGATGCTGTCACCGCAATAAGGCAGGGGAGCAGGGTGCGGAGCTTGTTGTACATGCTGACGAGCTCCCGGCTGTTCTGGTACGAGAGATTGACCTGGAGCGCCTGGATGTTCAGCCATCCGTGCTGGCGGATGTTGAAGAGCCGGTCATAAACAGCATAATACTCTCCCTCGTCATGGTCCCAGACCGGGATCTCGTCAATGCGGGCGAGGGGGTGCATCCCAAGGCCAAGGAGTTGGTACCGGCCGGAAAAGACATGGTTGAATTTGGCCATTCCCTTTGTCAGCTGCGCTTCCAACGGCGCAAGATCCGCAGATGGCGAGCGCGGGACCATCTCGAGAACGGTCTTCTGGAGTTCCTTTCCCAGCAACACGTCGCCAAAGAGGATCTCGCTCTCGAACCGCCCGCAGATCTCCCTGAGGATCTCATCGGAGACCGGGAGTGCATGGAACTCCCTGTCATTGATGGAGTACTCGTGTTCAGTGCCGGTGGTCATGGGGTTTTAACCGGACCCGCGGGATCTCCGCAACCTTCTCGGTCTCCGGCTCTTCGATCCGGCAGATCACTTCGAGTTCCTCATCGGTCAGGTGCGCGACAAGCCAGGTGATATTCTGTACGGCCTGGGTATACTGCTGGCTGTACGCCTCCGGTGTTTCCTTGAGGAGCCTGACTATCGGACAGATGCTCTCGAACTTCAGGAAGATCTCGATCTTGTCGCCTTTCACATCGAATGTGAAGGGGCCAGCCCGGCAGGTCTCGGGCTTGATCCCGTGGATGGTGCATTTTCCGCTCGTGCTGAGCATGCAGGTCCCGTCGTCACGCGACCGGACATAGCGGTACCCGTTCCGCTCAAACGCGGTCTTTGCCACACCTTCTTCAATTAGTCTCTGGTAACAGTGTTCTGAGATCGGGGGGTGGGCGCCATCGCAGCAATGTCCGCCGCAGGTAAAGCAGACAGCTTCTGCTTTGAGTAGCCAGTTTTCGGTCATGGTATCACGCAGTAATCAGGTGGTCAACGATCTGTTCGAATACGCGGGGATAACAGTCATCCTCCCCGCTCTCGATGGATGGATTATCATTCACTTCAATAACGTATGCGTCGCCGTTGGTGTTCTTTATGTCAACGCCATAAAGGCCTTTGCCGATCGCGTTGGCCGCATCGATGCCGAGCCGGACAACCTGCGGCGGGACTTCCTTTTCCGGAACGCTCTCGACCCCGCAATAGACGATATGCCCGTTGACGGAGGCCTGTATCTTGAACGTGACCGAGGGGATGGTATACTTGCAGACGTACAGGAGTTTCCCGCCAAGAACGCCGACCCGCCAGTCGTACCTGCTCTCGACATACTGCTGGACCACGATCCAGTCCGAGAGCTTGATGAACCGCTGGGCAACATGGAAGAAACCGGCAATGTCGTTTACTTTCTCCACCCGGAGCGAGAACGATGTGGACGGTTCCTTGACAATGAGCGGGGTACCCAGTTCATCGAACAGCTGCGAGACACGTTCAACGTTCAGATCCTGTTTCGATAAAAAGACCGTCTTCGGGAGGGAGACCTGCTTTTTGATCAGGTGCGAGTACATGTTGATCTTGTCCGAGCAGATCCTTATGTCCTCAGGGTCATCGAGAACCGGTATGCCATGGAGACGGGCCATCCGGGCCGCCACGTAGGTGACGTTCATCGGGTCGGTCCGGGCACGGATGAAGAGCGCATCCATCTTTAAGATCTTGTTGATATCGACCGGGAAGAGGAACTCGACGTCATGCCCCTTTGTCTCGGCAACGTCCCGGCACCGGATCAGGGCGGTGAGCTGCTCCGCGTTCGAGAGCGTCTTCCGGTCAACGAAAATACCAAGCCTGCTCATAAGCGCTCCTGCCCGGTGATGTACCGGGAGAGGATCGCCCGCTCCTCTGCTGACAGCTGGGAATATTTCACGGGGGCAAGGGACGAGAGAAGGCAGCGGCTGCCATACTTCACATAGACCATGCTGACGAGCGGCAGGGCAAAGAGGCCGTATACCCGCTCTGCGATCTCAGCGGTGTGGCGGCATTTTTCCGCGGTCTTGCCGAAGATCGCAATACATGACCCGATTTCAGCGCCGTCGTCGAGTTTCTGGTAACAGAAGGGGTACTTCCCTTTGTTGGTGATATGCTTGACAATCTCTTTTGCCTGCTCGCTGTCCCGGATTACCCAGTAATCCGAAGCCGTGGCAAAATAGTTCAGGCCATACACGATGGACGGGAGCGGGGCATACCCCTGCGATATCCCCCAGTCGCATACGGGAATACCGGCAAGGTGCGCACGTTCGAGGCAGACAGGGACGACATAGGCATCGATCACGTCGGCGCTGGCCGGCTGTACCGGCTTTCCTTCCATCTCGGTGCGAAGGATCGAATAATACGTCTCGGTCTTGTAAGCGTAATCCTCGCTGATGATCTGCCAGGCATTGTTATGCCAGATGGTGTAGAGCGCATCGCGGGAGATCGCGCCCTCTTTCCTGGCAGGGATCCGGTGATTCGCCTTCCTGGGTGACGGCACGATCTGTCCGATCGTTGCCACCTTTGAATCAGCAGTCGCCTCGCGAGAGATGACCGGGATATACGAGGGGAGACCTGCCGATCCCTTCCCGACTCCCGTGCTGCGGGATTCACAGCACCGACTGTTCATGGGGCAACCAGCCCCAAAAAACCGGTCCCTGGAGAGGGCAGGATCCGTGCAGGCTGCCGGGGGCCGGGGGAGATCTGCCGCTCTTTGGGAAGAACCGCAACGCATCCGGAACCGTGCCGGAGAGTATCGTAGAGCAATGCAAAAACGGAAGCGGACACACGATGGTTCGCTTCATCATCGTCACTTTCTGGGGACTCTATCATAGAGAACACGAATCCAGTATCTGGAACTGGATTGCTGATACCAAGATTACAACCTCAGCTTTAAAAGAATTGTGTCCATTGGGTGCCAGCGGACCCGGAGCGGGGATACAAAATAACCGGTGATAATATAAATCCGCTCTTCCGCGGTGACCCGGACCGGTATCCTGATGGACCGGTGGTTTCCGGTATCGACGTTGAGATGGGGCGGGTATTCCGGAGACAAGGTTGATATCGTTCTATAACCATCAGTAATCAACAATGCATATACCGACACCGGAAGAACTCCGCACGCGCCGCGAAGCGCTGGGGATGAGACAGACAGAACTTGCCCGGCGCGCCGGCATCAGCCAGTCCATGGTAGCGCGGATTGAAGCGGGGAATGTCGATCCCCGGGTCAGCACCCTCAACAAGATCATTGTCGTACTCAACAGTGCGGAGCCCCGGAAGATCCGGGCTGCGCAGATCATGCATATCCCGGTCCTGTCCGTCCAGCCTCAGGATGCGATCAGCCGTGCCGTGGAGATCATTGAGAAGAACAATATCTCGCAGCTGCCGGTCATCGAACGCGGTGTCCCGGTGGGATGCATATCGGAGTCTGTCATCGTCAAGGCTATCGAGCAGCAGCGGCTGCACAAGACCCATCTCTTCTTTGTCCGGGATTTCATGGAGCCGGGCTTCCCGACCGTGCCGCCCGACATGGATGTCGAGACGGTGGTCAACATCCTCCAGCAGAACCATGCCGTGCTCGTGGTCGAGGGTAGGCTGGTGTGCGGTGTCATCACCAAGCACGACCTTATCTCCCTTATTATGTAGGGGCAGGGTTCAGCGCCCTTTTTTTTAACCTGCCGGTGACTGCGGTCAGAAAACATGGATCCCGTATTCCGGCAGGGAAGAGTCGTCGCTGGCAGTCTTGCTGCGCTGGGGAGCTTCAGATGGCAGAAGAGCCGACTGGGACCAGCAGCGTGACAACCGGTAGTGGGGGTACCCTTTGTTGTTATTATGGGGCATGGATACCTGGTCCTGGAATAAATCCAGGAACTCTTTCCCTTAAAAAATTTCGATCAGTAAAAAATCTCGTCCAGGAGAGTGGATCGCCCCCTTTCGCGCCAGCCCGGCACCCAAGGGAGTGGGGGCACGAGCGATGCTTCTGAATTGCCTGTACAGAAACTTCCGAATTACCTGGAGAGAATCTTTTGATTTTTTCACTCTGTTGTGAACATTGTTTGCAGAAATGATCGCCCCCTCTTGCGCCAGTTTTTCCCCCGTGGAGGACGGGGCACATTAAGATGCCCCCTGAACAGACTGCCACCACATTACTATCGGTGAATTATTCCGATAATCCGGCGGCATCGCAATGCGGGGGATGCCCACGCGGCGGGGGCGGAGCCGAAGGCGGAGCCCCCAAGAGCGTTACTATGTAAATCAAATGATTTCCCATGAAAATTACCCCCTCTTCTGGATATGATGATGGGGGCTGATGCCCCCATACCCCCAAGTATGATGAACGCCGCCGCCCCCGACGGGGCGCCCCCGCGGCGGATCAGTGCCTCTCCACAATTTGAAAACAACGTATTGCATCGCCATGCCTCATAGAGGCCCTGATGCTGGGGGCCATCCCCAAATTATATTCTCACCATTTTCATGATTCGGGTGCGAGCCGGTAGTTCATGTGCGTTTATCCAAAGCAGAATTTTTGCCCAGGAGAAATCATTCAGCAAAATCAGATGCTCCCGGGGCTTTGCCCCACACGTTTGTGACACTCCCGGATGTGATGCCGAGGTATTTCCCTATCTTTAAAAAAATGAAAATTATCGGGCTTCCGGGATAACCGGTAATTAAGGCCGCCGCGGGCCGCCCTTTTTGATCGGCGGCAATTATCCCTAAAGAGTATGGGGGGGCCAATCCCCATCTTTGCGAAAGATGATTTCAGCAGAACAAAATTTCTGTATCTGTCGGCGTCATCGCTGGTAGCGCCCGGTTCCCCACGGGGGACAAACTGGCGCAAGAATGGGGCGATCTTTTCCGCAAAAAAAGGTTTTCCCCAGAGCAAATTTTTACAGAACAAAAAGTTCAGAGTTTCGAGACGAGATCGCGGAGGATCGCGGCCGGCTCTTTGGATTTTACAACGCTCGATGCCAGGAGCACGCCATCGGTACCGAGATCGATGGCGATCTTCACGCATTCCCCGGACTGGATGCCTGCCCCGGTCAGCACTTTCACCTTCGGGCTGATGGCATGGACTGCGGCAACGGATTTCCGGATAATCTCCGGGTTTGCCTTGGAGACCGAGACCCCGCTGCCGATCAGTTCCGGCGGCTCGATGGCAACGTAATCCGGTGCAAGTGCCGCAGAAGCGGCACTGGTGCTCTCGTTGTTCGAGCAGATAACGGAGAGGAGCTGGTGTGCCTTTAAGGCCCGCACCGATGCCTCGATCTCCGCAAGGGTCAGGCGCCGTTCCGAATGGTTGATCAGGGATCCCGCTGCGCCGGCCACCTTGATGGCATCGGCCGTGACGTGCCCGGTATTTGCCCCCGGTTCGCAGCCATCCACGTGCTGCGCATAGACCGGGATGGAGAAATGGTGGCAGAGCGGGTGGAGGTCGATGTAGCCCGGGGCAATGCCAATCGTGACGCCGCTCTCCTGCGCCACCATCTGGGCTGCCTGCGCGATCATGTGTGCCCGGTTGCCCGTTCCTTCCCGGTATGTCTTCAGGTTAACCAGAATCAGAGGTGATGTCATCCAAGTCTCTCCGCATTTTCGTTCGCGTAATTACACCTTTTGGTTCAGGTATGATGAAGATTTGGGAGCGATACCGGCAGGACAACCGGATTGCCTGCAAGACTGCGGGTGAATACTTTGATGAGGATGGATTCCCAACCTGTACAGGAAGTATCGTTTCAGATACCTGTTCTCCGGTTTTTGGAAGAATGAGGTGAATACATGCGTTCGTCAGTCTCTTTCTGGTGTCTGGCCCTGTTCGGGCTTCTGGTTATATGCGGCGTGGCATCGGCTGCCATGCCCGGTGAGAAATGGGTGCAGACCACGGCGTCTGCCGGGTTCCCGGACCGGGCCGGTCACGCGGGTCTCGTGTACGATGACAAGATGTGGATCATCGGCGGATCCACGGATGGCGGGATCACCGCGCTCAACGATACCTGGTATTCAGCGGACGGGACCCACTGGATCCAGGCCACCTCTTCGGCAGGATTCCCGGCACGGTACGAGTTTTCTGCGCTGGCCTATGACGGGAAGATGTGGGTGATCGGCGGATATGACTGCAAGGCTGCGTTGAACGATGTCTGGTATTCGACTGACGGGAGCAACTGGACGCGGGCTACGGCATCATCCGGGTTCATCGGGCGCATGGCTCTCGCCACTGCCGTCTTCAACAACCAGATGTGGGTGATAGGCGGGTTTGACGGGCGTTTCGCATGGGAGGATGTCTGGAACTCCACGGACGGGGTCAACTGGACGCTGGCCAACGAGACACCGGGTTTCAGCAGCCGTTCCGGCGCTACGGCGGCTGCATATGATAACCGGCTCTGGCTGATCGGTGGGAGCAAGGGGCATACTGCGTTAAACGATATCTGGTATTCGTATGACGGTGTGCAGTGGACCGAGGCTACAGCCGCGGCCGGATTTGCCCCCCGGGCCGGTCACGCGAGCCCGGTCTATGACAACAAGCTCTGGGTGATCGGCGGCACCGATCCGGACCGGGCCATGAACGATACCTGGTATTCAACGGATGGATCCAACTGGACCGAGGCAACGCCCTCTGCGGCGTTCCCCGCACGTTTCTCATTCCCCGGCCTTGTCTATGATGACCGGCTCTGGGTGATTGGCGGTGCGGCAACCGCGCAGTCCACAGTTGGCAACGATACCTGGTACTCTCCTGCACCCGAAAGCGACCCGGGACTGTTATCCATGGGTAACGGTTCCGGAGTCTGGCTCTTTGCCCTGCTGGCAGTAATCATTCTTGTTGCCGTTGCAGCAGTTGTCATCATGAAAAAACGAAGAGCCGGGGCGGATACCAGGGCAACCGGGAAAGATCCGAAGGATAAGCACCACCGGAAAAAGAAGAATTGAGCGGCAACTCTCCGGTCCCCCTTTTTTGAAAAATCCGGCTCCGGAGAAAAGCTGATTCCTGAATAATGGATCACTCCCTTTGCGCCAGCCCATCCTCCTGAAGCGGGGGCGCTTGTGATGCCTCTGAATTACCGGTAAACCTTCTGAATTTTCATGCACCGGTAATGCAGTGCCATCGCATTGCACCTCATCCCCTAAGGACAACGTGGTGCAGGAGGGGACAATCCAATGAGATGAGAACATTATTTCTCCCGATCAAAAAATTTGGCTCTGGTCAGGCGGACATGAACAAGGGTTCATATCCGAAATTGTCCTATCCCGAAATGAAAAGAGTAAAAATAATTTTTCATGGCTCCCTTTTCAGGACTCCGCCGGGGCATGGCAGGGCAAAACGGGGCAGGACGGTTTTTCAAATGTGGTTACGATCCCGGATCCGCCGCGGGGTCGCCCCTTGGAAGCGGTGTCTGCCATAACAGGGGTATGGGGGATTGTCAGCCTCCATCATCATTTCTTTGAAGTAACGTGATTTTCATGAGGTATGCAGGCAAAATAGCAATCCGCCGGGGGAGGATCTATTTCCTGAGCCCCCGGATGAAATGGCCGGCCGTGATCCCGCCAAGAGCTATCTTTTT
>JBAYMI010000074.1:0-8780 GCA_041663625.1 Methanoregula sp. | reverse complement strand
GTTCGCATTTCCGGAGAATCTGCCGGGCAACTGATGGCGCATGGATCTCCCCGTGCTCCAGGGCATGCCTGATGGACCCGATGACCGTACGGCCCCTGTTCACCAGGAGTTTCTCTGCACGGTTCCGCACGATCGATGAGGGATCATTGAGTGCAAGAATCAACGGGCGGATTGCCGCAGGACCCCCGATCTTTGCAATAGCCGTAAGGGCCCCGAGGCGGATGTGGACGTTGCTGTCGCCAAGGATCTCGCCGAGCGGGCCCAGTGCCTTCTCACCGATCTCTCCAAAATCATACCAGCGTTCTTTCCCGATAAGGAAATAGGCCCGTTTCACCGGATCCTGGGGAACGCAATCAAGTTTCTCAAGAATATCCGCAGCGATCGCTTTACGGGGATGATCCCCTTTACAGAGAAGATTCACCAGCTCTGCCCGGGCAGGTTCACCGATCTGCCGGATAGCGCGATCCGCAGCCAGGGCAATATCGTCATCCGGGTTATACAACTGGCGGATAAGCGGCTGTATTGCAACATCATCGTGCAGCATCACCAGAGAGCGGATGGCAGCCAGGTTCACCTCGCGGGAAGAATCTCCCAGGACATCTGCAAGGGCTTTTGCACCGCGGCGATCTCCCAGGTATCCCAGGGATTCTGCTATCGCAAGACGGGTATCCGGATCCGGCGCCGCATACAATGCATGCCCGAGAATCTGCACGCTGCGGGGATCGGGAATTTTCCCGAGAATCGCGGCAGCGGCTATCCGGACAGAAGCATCATTATGCGCAAGTCCACGCTCGAGTTCCTCGACAATACTCCCGCCCATGGCTTCCAACACCCGCACAATTGCAGCCTGGACCCCGGGATCAAAACGGGGGTGTGCGTTCAGGAGTGGCAGGACCACAGCCTCCCCAAATCCCCGCAGGGCCGTGGCGGCAGTCTCCCGGACATCCGGGTCTTTGTCGTTCAGGTCCCGGATACACCGCCGGATATCAGCGGGAGATCCGGCTGTCTCTTTTGACACGGCATTCTGCCGGGCCTCGTTCTCCTTCCGGGTGATGAGTTCCTGGGCTTTTCGTTTGATCTGCGCATCCTCATCATGCGAGAGGAGTTCCAGCAGATCGAGCGCACGGACATCCTCGGTGAACGCGAGTGCATCCAGCGAGGATAAACGGGTCTGGAGATCGCCTTCTTCCTGGAGTTTTGCCAGGACTTCCAGCACCGGAGACTCGGGTCGTTTCACGAGCGACCCCAACACTTTTGCCGCAGTGAGCCTGACCTGTGCATCGGTGTCAGAAAGCCCGATTACCAGCGGATTGAGAACCACCGGGTCAGGGAACTTTCCCAGTGTTTCAAGCGCAGCAGATCGGATCTGCGGTTCGCGGTCCTCCGTTGCTTCGATCACGGGCCGCATGGCGGTGCTGCCCATGCCGGAAAGTGCCCGTATTGCCTCGGAACGGACGGATAAACTCTGGTCCAGGAAACACCGGATGAGCGTGGGAATCGCGGACGGATCCCGGATGTCTCCCAATGCTTCTGTTACGGCACGGCGGATCTCGGGATTAGGATCTGCGACGAGGGGGAGAATGACGGGGAGGGCCCTGGCAGATCGTATCCTGCCGAGTGCACGAAGTGCAGCGATCTTCACTTCGGGACCATTCTCCCGTGCAAGACCGGCAAGATCGGGGAGTGCATGCTGACCAAGGGGTTCGAGCAGGGTCACCGACAGGAGTTTTGTATTCTCGTCCGCATGGGCGAGCGATTCGCGGATCTGCGCCAGTCGTTTCCGGATATTCGCGGGACTGTCTGTACCGGCACCTGCGGGGGATACACCCGGATCGAACCCGGCCGGGCCAGCCAGGGGCTGCTCCCGTTTTTTGAGGAGCACCAGCATCCTCCGGGCTTCTTCATGGAGATGCTTATCGTCCCCCCTGATAATTGCCGAAAGCCCGGCAATCGCAGGTTCACCAAGGCTTATCAGCGCTTCCGTGATCACCAGCCGGCCCAGTACCTGGTCGTCATCCAGTGCCTCAATAAGGTGTGGAAGGATCTCCGGCCCCATCTGTGCCAGCGACCCGGACCTCTGGAGTGCAATCAAAAACCGGACTTTTTCAGCAGTATCCCTGGGGATCCAGCCGGTCTTCTCAAGAGCTGATGCAGCCTGGGATCGCACCGCAAAGACCGCATGCGACAATGACTCGAGCAAAAACTGCTCTGTTTCAGGACACGCCATCCGGCCCAGCGCAGGAAGAACTGCGAGAACGATCCGTATCTCTTCAGTTCCCCGGGCAAGACGGATGAGGTACGGCACTGCACGTATATCCCCGATACTACCCAGCGTGCGGATGGCGCCGGACTGCACATCGAAATCATTGTCGCCCAGCACCCGGACAAGGGCCGGCACCGCAGTTGTTTTATGGGCCACAACATCGGCCCACTCCCGTTTGGCAACATGGTACAGCGCAGCGGGCCCTTCCCCGCCCGGAACCCATTTTATCCGGTCAAGGGATTGTGCAGCCGCAAACCGGACCGTGGAGACAGGATCCTTGAGCAGGTACATGATGTTCTTTTCCGATGACCTGCCCAGGTGGCCAAGCGCGAGAACCGCACCCGCACGCACCGGCGCACGCGTGTCGGACAATGCCTTCACCAGCGGGATGCGGGCCGGTTCACCCAGGTGCCCGATGATCCGTGCAACTTCAACCCGGATTGCCGGGACGTCCTCATCAAATGAGGCTATAAGACATTCGAGGGCGGGGAGACCCAGAGAGGCAATAGCATCCCAGTCGCCTTTTGCCACCAGGTAC
Source organism: Methanoregula sp. (assembly GCA_041663625.1). GTDB lineage: Archaea > Halobacteriota > Methanomicrobia > Methanomicrobiales > Methanospirillaceae > Methanoregula. The sequence goes on along the minus strand of JBAYMI010000074.1, from coordinate 5,979 downwards.
TGGATCTTCCCGGGCAGATCCTCCGGCTGCCATGAGAGGATATCGAGAACCCCGGCAACATTCCGCCTGAACGCATGGGTTTTCTTCATGAGGGATGCCATCAGGGCAGCCCGGGCCAGCTCCCCGTAGCGGGCAAGGGCCTGTGCAATGCCGGGGATCGCGTCGTCGGGTGCAGTCTCCAGGAATGCGATTAAGGCATCGCAGGCATCACTGCTCCCGAGGTTTCCCAGGGCTTCGATAGCGGCCCGTCGCACCTCGCGGGTATCGGCGAGACTGTGCACCAGGGGAAGGATGCTGTTTTTATTGCCGGTCTTTCCCAGGGACGCTGCGGCAATTTCCCGGATTGCTGCTTCTTTCTCACCATACAGTACCCACCCGATCGCGTAAACGGCACGATCCTCGGAAAGGTGCCCGAGGATGGTTACTGCAACTTCCCGGACCACCGGGGATTCATCGTGGATCGCCGTGATGAGTTCGCCAACAACGCTCTCCTGCAGGGAGGTGATGATGTCGGTGATGACGGCACGTACCGCAGGAGAACCATCCCGGAGAGCCGCTATGAGGATGAGGATTCCCGGCTGCCCGCTCTTCTTCAGCTGCGCTGCCGCTTTTTTCCGGATTGCCGGATTATCATCGGATAGTTGTTCAACGAGCGCCCGAAGCGTGCGTTCGTCTTTGGGCAGCAGTGCAGCCTGTCCGGGCCCGGCCAGTAGCTTCGGTTCACGCCTGTTGATGAGATCCACGGCCTTTTTCTGTACTGCCGGATCCGGATCCTCACGCACGGCATAGGCGATCCAGAGAACCTGCTCGTTCTCCATCGTTGCCAGGGTATCGAGAATGCCACCCCGCTCCGCAGCACTCCCGGCCAGGAGCAGGCCGGGAATGATCTCCAGGAATCGCTGGGAGCACCTCTGTGAAAAATTATTCAGTGCTCGGGCCGCATGGGCACGTACCCCGGGATCCTTGTCGGAAAAACCCCGGACGATCGCGGGGATCACCACGGAATCCTGCATTGCTCCAAGGGAGAGGTACGCCGCAGCCCGTCCCCACAAAACGCGATCCTTTGTCTTGGAGAGGACAGCGGGGAGAGCCGGTGCCCCGATAGTGCCGAGTGCAGACGCTGCAGCGGCCCGGACCCCGGCGTCCGGGTGATAAAATTGTTCAACAAGGGGCGGGATCGCATAGGTGTCCTGGATTACGCCCAGTGCCCGGGCAGACGCGATCCGGACCTCAATCTCCGGATCAGTGCGGAGCGTACGGATGAGTGAAGGGAGTGCCCGGGCGCTCTTTATGACACCCAGGGCTTCCGCAGCAGCAGATCGCACGCCGGTATCGGGATCGTTTAAGGCATCGTTGAGGGGAGCAAAACCCGGAAGGCCGGCAGCCCGCAGTTCTTCGACGGCAACCATCCGGATAGCAGGGTCCGGATCACTGAGCAGGGCAGACAGCCGCGGGATCCGGATATCGAGAGGTTCCGGAGGTGCATTCTGTTCGAGTTCATCTTCCTCCGGCACATCCGGAGTCACTTCCAGTATCTGGTCTTCCGGGATCTCCCCCTCGCCCAGCAGCCAGGAGTTATCGCCGAAACCCCCGGGGATCGGAACCGGGAGTCGCCTGCCGGAAGATCGGTTGATCTGTGCAAGCACCTCCGCTGCCGCCTGTTTAAGGCGTTCATTGGAACTTTTCCGGGCCAGGTGGAGTGCAGGAACCGCCGCAGTTCCCTGTGCGAGAAGGAGTGCGACTATCTTATTCCGGATGCCGGGGCTCTCATCAAGGAGGGCTGGAACCAGAGCGGGGATTGCTTCCGCTTTGAGCGAGGAGAGTTTTTCCCATTGTTCTTTCGCGATAAGATACCGGACCTTCTGCTGATTGTTCTGGGGAGTCCAGCCCAGTTTTTCCAGCGCCCAGACAGCCTCGATCCTCACATACGCGGAGGAATCGCCCAATGCAAAGACAAGAACCGGCAGGATCTTTGGATTCCCGATCCGCCCGAGCGCTTCGACTACGGCAGAGCGGACCTCGATCTCCGTGCTCCGGATCAGCGGGGCGAGACGGGGGAGGGATTTTAAGGATTTGATCTCCCCCAGCCCTTTTATTGCACCGATCTTAATCCGGTAATCCGCGTCATCCAGGAGATCGAGCAGGTGGGGAACTGCCGCTTTTTTCTTCCGGATGAGATCGTTTGTTTCACCCAGTAAGACAGAACAGAGCACCTCTTCCAGGATCTGCTCGGAAGAGAACGTGTACCCGGTCTGCGCGAGCGCAAAAGCAGCCCGGTATTTTACCTCGCGGGAGGGATCGCTAAGCGCGGTGATGAGGTACGGAGCTGCCGGCTTGCCCAGGTACCCCAGGGCACCGGCCGCTGCTGCCCGGGTTGCAGGATCCGTGTTCTCAAAATATTTAGCAAGAAGAGCAGAGACCGGATCGCCCCAGAGAACGAGAACCTCCCCGGCAGCGTCCATCAGGTCTTTTTTCCCGGGATCTTCGAATGCACGAAGCAGGAACGGGAGATGATCGGTTCCTGCCTCTGCAAGAGCATGGATTGCGGCATGCCGGCGTTCCCTCCCGCTGCCATCCAGGTTCTGGATCAGTTTCCGGGTTTCACTATCGCACTCATCCCGGCTGATACCAAAGGGGGTGTTCTTATCGGGAACCATATGCTGGCGATCTTCTGATCGATCTCAACTTCCGTTCAAAGATTCTACTACCGGGGGTATATTGTTACCTCTTTACGCCGGAACGCCTGGTACTTTCGCTGCCGGATGACAGTGAGCCGGTAAAACCGTGTCGGAAGGCACGGTGTCGGGAAGGCCGCAGAACCTCCAGGTATTCCACGCCGGGAACCCGGCCGGGAAAGCGGGTCCCCGACTTCAGATTCCGCCACGGTCTTACAGGAGATAAATGCAAATATTTTTTCACTCACCGCCAGGATTATGTGTGATATTCCTAAGATCGTACTGATGAAAAAAGCCCGGGTATTCTTCCTTCTGCTTGCACTCGTCACGAGCATCATTCTCACTGCCGGGTGCATCTCCCTTCCCCGGGAAGAGAAATCCGTCTCAAACCTCTACATCATTCCCGCAGGAACATACAATCCGCCTTTTGCAACGCCAACCACCTCGCAGGAAACAGAAAACCAGATCCCGGGTAATGTTACCGGGCAGGGAATGCTGATTACTATTGATCCAATTCCGGATCACTCTATTGGTGATACCTTTTCTGTCACGGGCACGACCACCTTTTCTCCGGACATACCCCTTACAGCAGAGATTTTTTATGGCGCATTTCATACAATGGGAAAGTCACAACCAGGCAGGTATACGGGAAGTATCGTTAATGCCACGATATCTGGGAACCGTAATGGCGTCAGCCATTGGGTAGCGGTTGTCAACACGAGCGGATACAACCGGACGGGCACTCAGGATGACTGGATCGTTGTTGTTTCACCCGGCCTGCAAAAAACATCAGATAATTCCCGTTATCAAAATGCAACCTCATTTACATTTTTAAGCAGGTCACGGACACAGGAGCAATGAATTGCCTGGTACGATGACCCTTAAAACAACGTATTTCACGTATCCGATGACACCAGGTTCATAACGTTCAGGCAGCATCATGTTCGGCACGCATAATCTTTTGATCTTTCTTTTTGCCGGGATCGCACTGAACCTTGTCCCCGGGCAGGATACCCTCTACATTCTCGGCCGCAGCATATCGCAGGGAAGAGTTGCCGGAATAATCTCCGTGCTCGGCGTCGGTTCCGGCTGTCTCATCCATATCCTTGCTGCGGCCCTCGGGTTCTATTCCCTGCTGGCACTCTCACTGTTCGCGTTCACGGCGATCTGCACAGCCGGGGGATTCTACCTGATCTGGCTCGGGATCATGACCGTCGTCCGCAGGAATCGTGCCCTGCCGGCCATTATCTCCGGGGGTACTTCCGAAGCCAGATGGGATATCTACCGGCAGGGCGTGCTCACGAACCTGCTGAACCCGAAAGTGGCACTCTTCTTTCTCGCATTCCTGCCCCAGTTCATCGATCCCGTCTCGAATATGGGATCGCTCTCCTTTCTCTTCCTCGGGTTCATCTTCTTCTGCACCGGCGCGATCTGGTGCACGATCGTTGCCCTCGGCGCATCAGCAATCGCGGATACGTTTCGGAACAACCCAAAAATCCAGCGGGGTTTTGATTACTTCACCTGCGTCTTATTCGTCGGGCTGGGACTCGGCGTCCTGCTGGGACACATCTGAACCGGTCCCGAAAATCACGGGACGATGACATCCCCACAGGCTTGTATGCAGGACGGGCGTATGAGGAGCGCTCACCGGCCTCAATGTACGCAATTGATTACGGTGGTATCCGGGGATAACTGCAAATCATTTTTCACTTATCCAAATCCTGAATACCCCCGGGCCGGAATATTCTGTTACCGGCTCCGGGAAGGGTGATCACATGCACGAGGAATGCTGTTCTGGTTATCGGGAAACGTTCTGTACCTGGAGAATTATCGGATACGGAATCTGCATGGTGCTCTTTGTTTCCGGGGTTGTCATTATCCTGAGCATTGTCGGTTTCATTACGATGAGTGTCCTGACCTACCTGGTAATGACGTAATTACGGTTCTCCGGTATTCACCGATGAAAAATTACGGGTCATTGCTCTTGCCGCACTTCCACCCGCCCATCCGGCAAATTATTCTATCCCGGCATGCTCGGTGAATTACCCTGAAGTCTGTTCCCGTAAGGGGTTAGAACGTGTTCCTGCGGTTCCCCGATTCTCGATAGGCAGCCGGGCTGGCCAGATGCATGGGGTTACATCATAAGGGAAAACAAGGTTGCCGGTTTTTGTGCTCTGGAGAAACACCCATGAACGTGGGGTCACTCCCAAACTATGAAAATTGCCAAAAAAATTGAGTTCGCTAAGGAGCGCTCCCCGCTTCAGGGCCACTCCGATGCTTGCCGGGGTATGGAGGTTTAATCAGGTAGTCACTGATCCGCGGCGGGGGCATCCTTTCGGAGGCTGCGGCCATCGCAGGTGGGGGAATGGGGGCCTCAATCCACAAGCGACAGGAGGTGATGCGTAAAGAGATCCATTGCCTTCCGGGTTCCCGCCCGTGGCCTCTTGCTGTCCTGGTACCCCATGGTGATCGTCATCCGCCCCCGGAACGTGCTGGTGAGAAAACAGGTTGTGGGCATGAAGCCTCCCGGGTAACAGACATACGCATCGACAAGCCCTTCAGCATCCGGGAGCGTGATCGGCCCGGGATTCGAGATGAAGATATCCGCGAAACCGGATTTTTGCAGGGATACCATCTGCTCCACCATCTGGTGGATACTCCTTCCCTCCGGGTCACAGGCGCTGTCCATCCCGACCTGTTCGGCAATGCCAATGGCATTTTTCTTGAGCATCTTCGTCTTCCCGATGACACGGGGCAGGATCTGTTCCATCCCCTCTCCCTCCCCGCGTTCGAGCGTCAGGCAGACGTTGTTGGCCTGGTTGCTCATCACCCGCGATCCATCGTTCAGGTGCTGGCGCAGGTTGACAGGGAAGAAGAGATCGATGGGTCCCCGGTAACCGGTGAGGTCACTTAAGGAGAGGTAGTAGGCCGCTATCACCGCATCGTTGATGCTGCCCCCGAGCATCCGGGCATGCGCACGAATTGCCGCCAGCACCGGGGGGCTGATACATTCCCGGTGAAACCGTATCGGCTCCTCAGACGTGCCGAACGGATCCGGCCATAAGGGGTTGATGACCCGCACTTCAGGAGATACAGGCTTTTCATCCCGGACCAGTCCCCGGGTCCAGAGCGTGTCACGCTCCGGGATCCCCCCGTCTGCGGGGCGGATGCTGCCGGGCTGTATGTATTCCTGCAGCAGCTGGGACATGAGCGTGTGAAGACCGAACCCATCAGCGGCTGCATGGGCGAGGTTGATGACGATAATATCCCCCGGGGGTCTTCGCAGCAGGCGTACGCGAAACTG
>JBAYMI010000073.1:0-8789 GCA_041663625.1 Methanoregula sp. | reverse complement strand
TGTCGCACCAGTTGTTCATCATATGGCTCTTTATCGGGCTGGCCCTGTACTTCCTCTACGGGGTCAGGAACAGCATGAACCGGCAGAACGGGAGCATCCCGTGCATTATACCGATACCCGGAAAGGTTAACCCGGAATCCCCGCTGCCCGGCTATCCGGAGATCGGTACCCGGGAGATCCACGCTGAACCCCAGAAGTAGTCTCCGTCCGGGAACCTGAAGATTCGTCCCGGGCGGAGTGCCCGGGCCAGAGGGACGTCTTCAAGGCGGATGAGCCTATATAGCAAAAAAATCAAGAATGAGATCATGGAGACCATGGGGGATGAGGATATCCAGCTGAGGAGGCCAGGGTTCTCCCGGTGGGCGATTCCGGCCCTTTGGGGCATTGTGGCTCTCTCGTTGGTTTTTGCAGCCCTCATCTTTGTCATCCGGATTGATGATTACCGTCTCTATGGACATCTGCTGGAAGCAGGTGTTGCATCGTTCTGCATGGCCTGCTGCCTGTATGCCTACCGGGATATCGCGCAAAAACTGGTCCTGCTCCTTGCGGGATTTGCTTTCTTCTCCTATGCACTCGCAACAATATTCTGGTACCTGTTTTCCCTTGAGTTCGGGCGACCCGCGGCGTTCAGCTCGGTTGCGGAATTCGGTTTTGTCTGTTTCTTCCTCTTCTTCATTGCAGCGCTGGCAATTGAATTTCCCAAAGAAAAGTGGCCCCGTGCCATGACCGTGTGCCTGCTGGTCTTTTTCGTTGTAATCCCCATCCTGGTCTTCTGGGATCTCGGGGACCGCCAGCCGTTCCAGGAGATCCTGATTCTCATCCGGTTTTTCCTGGTCGGGCAGCTCATCGAGGTCGGGATCCGTCACGGGGTCTACCGCCATCCCTGTCTCTTTGCGGGGATCTGCCTGCGTTCTCTTGCGGCGATAGTGTACGGTATCCGCGAAACCCTGTTATTCAGTACTCCTGTCCCCCTCTTTCACGCAACACCCTTCAGCCAGGCCCTCACCGTGTACTCGTTTCTCAGTATCATCGGGCCCATGATCATCTGCTCGTTTGCCCTCATCATGATTGGGCTGTTCTCGTACATCCTTTCCGGAAACGAGACAGGAAAGGAACAATCCCTCACGGCGACGGTATAACTCATTCCTGGGAGGGGGTGGGGGTTATGCTCCGGGTTCCCCGTTCATGGGATCGGGACTGAATAACCTCGGGATATCGACATGGTAGCAGAGGAGGAGGAACTGGAAGAGCAGGAACGGGAGAATCAGGTCGGTGATGTCTCCGACAAGACCAAAATGCTCGTCAACGAGATTAAAGAACGCGTGAATCAGTACTGCCACCATGAAAAAACCCGTAAGGAGTGCAGGGAGTGCCCGCCGGTCCACATCCCGGATCAGCACGAGACCGTACCCGAACACCGCGCAGGTGCACCCGTGCATCAGCGATGTGGAGAATGACCGTATGAGAATAGTAAAAAAGTAGGGATCCTCCCTCAGGATCACCAGGTTCTCAATAATGGAGAACCCGATCCCGATCGCCATGGCATAGATGAGGATATCCCGGTTGGTGTTCCGGCGGAACACCAACACGGCAAGTACCAGGGGAAGGACCTTGAAAAATTCCTCGATGACCGGCGAGATGTTAATCGTGGGGGCTGCAATATTCAACAGCTTCCCGAGGTTCAGGGAGACAATAATGAAGACCGGAACTGCAGCCAGGAACCCCCAGAAAAGGTAGAGCAGGAATTTTTTTCCGAGATGCCCGATGAATACCGCAAGAAAGCAGAGGGGCAGAAAATAGGCAATCAAATGGAGGAGATCCATAGTCACCAGCCCCGTAATATACCTGATACCTGCATGATCGCCGTCCTGTACTTTATAGTATCTGGCATAGGATAAAAAGGGTGATTTGAGCAGGGACGTGTTCGTTCACCATGGCATAGCGGCCCGCGTATCACGCCATGAATGGGAAACCGGGGGCAATTGCAGGTTTTTTATGAGTGAAATTTTTTTTTCAGTTATCGACGGGTTTTTATGCGTTTGGACACCTAAATAGCCAGTATATAATCTGATGCCGGGTATCCATACCAGTAAATTGCCATACGAAAATTGATCCAGGGGGCAGATCGGACATCAGGGTCCGATCCTGTCCATACCTTCGCAGGGAGGTCAATAACCGGAACCATTTCCGTCGGTATGGAGCAGCCGGCACGTATCGGGGTGATATCAGTGGATGAGGGTGATGTTCAGTCAACTATGGCGAATCCAGCCGGTTACAATCCGGGATCATTGACCGGGGAGATGACCGGCCTGACGCAGGAGGTTGTGTTTTTAGAACCCGGCCAGGAAAAATCCCAGAAATTCATCAAGGCCATCTCCAACAAGAATGCATGCGATGTCATGCAGCTGCTCAAGGATTCCGGTCCGCTCAGGCTCACGGATATCTCGGAGAGACTGGGAGAGAGCCTGAATGCTACAAAATATCATATCGAGAACCTGAAGGATGCCGGGCTTATCGAGATCTCCAACACGAAATACAGCGTGAAGGGCAGGAAGGTCAAGATCTACCAGATGAAAAACCAGATCTTCATCGTTGCCCCGTCCATGAGTGAGAAGCAGCAGATCCTCTCCGCGGTGATGAAATACGGTGCCTTCCTCGGCATCTATATTCTCGTTGCAGGAGTGTTCCTGATCGCAGCACCGCTGTCCGGCATTGAGTTCTCATCATACCAGGCCGGCGCATTCGGGTCTGATATTATCACGGAAAGTTCATCTGTCAGCGATATGAGCGCCATCCTGGCACTCCTGCTGGCCGCGATCATCACCTTCTTCATCATGATCTTCATCGAGGTCTTCGGATTCTGGAAAAATAACCGTTATTCCGAAGAATAATCCTCCCACTCCTTTTTTGCAGGATGATTACTGTTGCACGGGGTTTTACCGTGTGGGCTTCCCCGTTAGGGCACCAGAGCGCGGGCACCATCTGACCTGCATTGTTGCCAGGAGGAACGTTGCGGAGAAGAAAGTCTGCCGTCTCATGAACCAGACACCCGTTTCTGCCGCAACGGGAAACCATCAGGGAGAGGGGAACCGGGAAAAACAGGGACCGGGTAATCAGGAGACGAGAAATTCCAGGGAATAGATCTGCTCTGCCCCGGTCTCTCTCTCCCATGACCGCCTGGAGATTGCAGTCAGGTATTCCGGCCCGGTGGTTTGAGTGCGCATGGTCAGGAACCGCGTGGCACCCGTCCCGGTTACCTGGCCGGAGGGATCGGACGGGATGTAGGTATCAGAGAGGATCTCAAGACCTGGACTGTGCGTGATGTTCCAGGTATACCCGGTAGCCGGGTTTTCCGGAAGCCGCACTGCAATAATATCCCCACGGTGGACCGGGGATACCGCACCATTGTCATACTGCGTATAGACAAGGTATGCCGGTGAGACAGTGCCGGTCTCTAAACGGGTTTGGGATAGGCCGGGGATTGTTGTCGCTTGAAATGAAATGATGAACACCCCGGCAATCACCAGGATGATGAGCCCGAGAGCTCCCAGCATAAGATATCCGTTTTTTGTCATACCTGTCTCCTGATAAATGTAACACGATCCTTCCGGATCCGCTACTGTGAGAAAGAATCACTGGAAAAGACCATGAACCTGGCGTTAAATGAAAAAATAATTTCAGTTATCAGTTCCCGGGTTTGCGCACCGTAAAACGCCCGGGAATGCTGCCTTGCGATAACCGCAGAAAAAATTTCACTTAACACCAGTATTATGCATAACTGTCGTGGAACACTACTCCATACGCAGGTGCCTGTATGCAGAAAGGGACACTGGTTCTCATTACCCTCTATGGCCTCCTGATCCTGGGACTTATCCTGATGATAGCCCTGCTCTTCGCAGAGATCTCGGGCAGTATCCTCCCCCGCGAGCAGATATGCCCGGTACCCCCGCTGCACCAGGGAGGGGTGGGTAATGTCTGGGACCGTATTGTCCAGGAAACGGGAATTGATGCAGAGACCGCAACCCTGACCCGCGCCGCGGTCGAGATCCGGCCTGATGATTCCATCTCTACCGTGAAGATTGAATTCAATGCAGTATCCGGAGGACAGGAGCGGAAGTACCTGGTCTGGTACCTTGAGGATCACCTCTCCTGCGGGTGGATTGACGGGCTCACGTACCCGGAACAGCTGCCGGGGGACCAGAGGCCGCTCCACCCGGATCCCCGGCGTCTCGTGGAGGAAGTCGGGAAGATCCGTCTGGCAGACCTGAACCTGTCCGGCCATAATGTAAGGATCTGGTCGGATACCTCGTCTGAACCGGCAGATTCCGGGCCGGTTGCACGAGCCCTCGGAGAGTTCAATCCCGTTTCAGGAGATGCCACGGACCTTCGGAAGCTGATCGGGGATGATAACGAGACCTCCCCCTTATTCCTTATCCATTACGATCGGCTGGACTGCACAAAAACCCGTGAGGGCATTATCCACTGTGATGATGATCGGGCCGCACAGGTTGTATCCGGTCCAGTTCCCCCGGATACGAACGCACAGAATGCAACGCGTTTCTCCCCGGGCGACATAATAACGGATGGCCGGATAACTGCAATCATTTTTTCACTCAACGCCATATTTACGTAACACGAGGCATAATTCTGCTACGGGGTGTTGACTCCAATCAGGTAATGCAGAGGTATCCACTGCGAAATGTGGGGGAGATGCGCCGCACCCCGGCACCCAACAACAAACCGGCGCAGGTTCCCTCCGGATAATCCACCCCGGTTTAATGCATAGATTGATTGTACTCTCTCTTGACCGGAGCACAACCCGGTCCACTTTTTGTTACATTGCGGCAGATATCCCTGCCCGCACTGACCATCACTCTGTCCGAAGCGCAGGCGGAGATATCAGGGCAGATTCTTCCCTTTAAAAAAAGTTCGCTGGTTTTGGACTCAGTCGTTCCTGCGACATCCACCAATGATCATGCGGAGGAGAAACGAGGTACTTTTCTGCCGTAACCGGATATACCGGAGCAGCACGGCAACACCGATCATACCGCTGATGAAGATGAGATAGCAGGCAAGGTACCCGGGCAGGGGTACCCTGATTCCCAGGGGATTGATGACCCACCCGAGGATGATGACGTGGATTGCATAAATCGCCAGCGAGCACTGTCCCATCACCTGGACCAGCATCAGTGAGAAGTGCTCTTTCACCAGGAAATCGGTTATTGCAAACAGGGCGATTATCAGGCCTGATACAAACAACAGGAATCCGATTGTCGGGGGATAGAATAGTTCAACATAGCCTTCAGGAGTGAATGCCGCCCCGGGCCAGAAATACCAGACCAGTGCCCCGAGAACCATTGCACCGGATGCGAGCCGGATGACGCCCGGCTCGACAAACGACCGGACCCGGTCATTCTTCTCCCAGCGGAACATTCCCACGTGGGCACCCAGCAGGGCAACCGCAAGCCACGGGAAGATCGGGAACCATCCATCGATAAGCCACCCATGGAGAATCGCGGGAAGGGCGGGAAGGGCGGGAAGGGCGGGAAGGGCGGGAAGTCCTGTACCGGACAGTGCCTGTATCGCCGGTATCTGGAGCGGGTCCCCGCCGTATCCCAGAAGGCCCTGCAGCACGGGAGTCAGGGCAAAGATGGCTATGCATACGGGCAGGCGGTACCGGGAGTCAAGGGTGAGAAAGATCCAGGCAAGGGGCATCGATATCCCTATCAGGTAGAGGACATCGAAATCCATGAACGGGAGAAAGCCCCAGACTCAGAGATCGAGCAGGGCTGCAAGGCAGATGACAACCCCGCCCCGGAGAAGAAAGTACGAGAGCGGGTGTCGTTTCTTACGGCAGGAAAGGGCAACCATCATTCCCGAGAGAAAGATAAAGAGCGGGGCGGCGATCGACGCAAGGAGGCGGAGCCAGAATGGTGCGGGAGGGATGAGTATGATGCGGATGAGATTGGCGCCCACCATGACCGCGATGGCAAAACCCCTGAGTAGATCAACGGAAATATCCCGGAAGGGAACCTGTACCGGAGGGTTTGTCTGAGTCATATCGGATCTTCCAATGTTTGCGAGAGGCGCCGAAATAGGTAGTGTTGAGTGAAAAAAAATTTTCAGTAATTGCGGGTTGTTTTAGAATCGCAACATAATCCTGCCTTCGAGGGCGGGAAAAAGCAGGGGATCTTTTCCAGCCTCCGTGGGGCTTCACACAAGGTGACGGAGGCATAAGCTTGGACAACCGGAACGATTATAGACCCCCTGCCAGTACGTATACTCATGTATCCTGACCGGGCAACCTTCCAGCGAATGGTGCTGGATGACCCGCACCTCTCGGCACCTGCCAGGCAGACCCTGCTGGCGCTGTATGACGGCCCCCTGCACCTGGCGCAGATCCTGGAGATTGTCAATACTCCGGACGGGTCGGCTCCCAGGGGCAGCAAAGACCAGAATATCTCCAAGTCCGCACTCAGGAAGCGGCTGGAACTCCTTATCGAACACGGGATCCTTGCACGGGCAGGGAGCGAATTGACAAACCCGTATTATTACATCCTCCGCCCATGGATCTTCAACCAGTATATCCTCGTCAAGTGCCGGGACAAGCCAAAAGCCGGGCTCCTGGATCTCACCATCCTTCTCCACGAGCTCTCCCGTATGAACGCCCAGGGAGATGCGGCCCTGCCCCACCCGAAGTACATCTCTGCCGTGGGCGAACGGACCGAGCGGAGCCACCAGATCGACTCCACCTACAGCGCATTCCAGAAACTCCTGGGCAATAAAAGTGCCATCGGCGATTACCTTGAAGGGATATACGAGGATATCTACGAGGGAAAGATCCCGACGAGCGACTTCGACGGCCTCATTGCCCGGGACTTCCTGCGGTCTGTGGCCACCGCCCCGGACGAAGAGCGGGAGGTCCGGTTCTTCTTCTGGTTTGCGGATTTCTTCCATATCCTCGACCGGTACCAGGACTCGTACGACGCGTTCCTGCGGGGAGTCGAGCTGGCAGGGCAGCAGAAACTGAGCCTCTCTTCAGTCTTTGAGGAGACGCATGTCTCGAAAGGGCACATCCTGCTCCACCTCAACGACATGGCCGGTGCAAAGACGGCATTCCTCGAGGCGTACCAGGACAGGGATTCCGGTCCCTTCACGAAGGCAAAGAACCTCTTTGGCGCCGGCGAGACCGAACTCCTCTGCGGGGATCTTGCCACACCCTATGCACCGGCCCGGTTTGCAAAAGCGCTCGAACTCTGCGGGAAACTGGATCCTTCCGGCGAGGACCCGGATGTCCAGGAGCTGAAAGCCGATATCCTGCGGAGGACCGGATCGGTCAACCGCGTCCTCGGGAAGCTGGACGAGGCCGGGGCCTGTTACGCCCAGGCGGGGAAGATCTACGGGGTGGGGATGCCACGCGGGCATGTCTGGCTGCTGCCCGAGCAGGCGGAACTCCTGCGGGTACGTGCGTTCCTTGCACCTCCGGATACTGCGCAGAAGTATGTCGATGAGGCTGCCGCACTCTACAAGGAGGCAAAGGAAGCAGCACAGGGAATACGGAACATCAACTGGTTCGCCCACAACCTGATCGGGGAGTGCGAGCTGGCCCGGATTGCCCATCTGAACCTCAAAAAGCCCCTTCCGAAAAACCTGGGCACGAAGTATGCCAATGCGTTTGAGATCTACTGCCAGATCTCATCGCAGTGGGGAATCGTCCAGACCTTCATCTCTGAAGCACTGCTCTACCATGCAGCTGCCGATGAGTTTCCGGATAAATATGCCATCACTGCCGACAAGCTGGAGCAGGCCGAACGGTTCAGCAAGGAGCTCGGGCTGAAAACCGAGCTTGCGCTGATCAAGAAGATCAAATCCAGCAAGGGTTCGGAGCCCGAGCTCAATCCGCTCACGTTCCTGTGAGAGAGGGACCACCATTTTTCACTTTCGCGGTGCACCTCCCGCGTATTTATCGCGCAGGGCAGGGAACAGGGAAGTATGACAAAGAAGATCGAGACGGTATGCGGCTACTCGTGCAGCACCTGCGACCACCACGGGAACGAGTGCCAGGGGTGCCAAAAGACGATGGGAAAACCCTTCTGGACCGCGTTTGCAGGAGTGGAGTGCTGCCCTGTCTACGACTGCTGTGCGAACGAGAAAAAACTCCCGCACTGCGGGAAGTGCGCGGAACTGGTCTGCGAGCGGTTCACCCGGTTCCGGGATCCGGGCATGACCGACGAGGAAGCCGCGGCATCCCTTGCCGCAATGGAGCGGGAACTCCGGGCGAGAAGATAGTCCGACGCCGGGCTGGAGCGGACGGGTATGCTTATCGGCAGGCCCGTTGAATCCTTTTACCATGCCAGTCCTGCACGAGCCGGAAGTCAGCCTGGAAGGGGTGTCGCTCCGGAATCTCTCGATATCCTCTCTTGAGCTTGACGTGGCAATCCGGGTGCAGAATCCCAATCCACTCGGAGTAACCCTGAAGGATCTGCCGTTTAAGGTGCTGTGCCAGGACCCGGATCGGACCCGGCAGATCGCTTTCGGGAACACCGGCCGGGTTAAGATTCCGGCCCGGGACAGCACCCTGCTGCACGTCCCGGTCAGGTCAGATAATGCAATTCTCATCGGGGCGCTGGCCGCCTTCGTGTCCCGGGGAAGCGTGAAGGTGACGATCAAGGGGACGGCCGTCATCGATTGTATCTTTTTTTCCTGGTCAGTTCCGTTTTCCAAAACCCTGCCGGTGACCATGGAACAGGTCATGGGTTCCCTTACCGGGCAGAAAGCGTAACGCTGGC